>NZ_WBKP01000007.1 GCF_009602465.1 Cumulibacter manganitolerans
CTCCGGCTCGCTCGACGACCAAAGAAAAACGGCCCGCTCGACGACCAAAGAAAAACGGCCCGCTCGACGACCAAGAAGAGAGTCGCTCGACGACCGTGCGGACCGGGGACATTGTCGGCTCCCGGCGTCTCGACGTCGCCTCCGCTAGCGCTCCGGCTCGCTCGACGACCAAAGAAAAACGGCCCGCTCGACGACCAAAGAAAAACGGCCCGCTCGACGACCAAGAAAACCGGCCCGCTCAAGGTGCCTACCTGTGCAGCGTCTGACGTGCGGAACCCGGCACCTAGGCCCAGGCCGCCACGTCGCTCGGCCAGGGGTTCGCTGGGCGACGGTGAGGGATCGCCTGGTAGCGGCGCGGCTCGCCGGGGCGCGGGTCAGATGCGGCGGAGGCGGATGCGCTCGACCTGATGGTCCTCGCCCTTGGTGAGAATCAGCCGGGCGCGGGCCCGGGTCGGGAGGATGTTCTCGATGAGGTTCGGCCCGTTGATCGAGTCCCAGATCCCCGACGCGGTCTGCACGGCCGCCGACTCGGTGAGCTTGGTGAAGTGCTTGAAGAACGAGTTCGGGTCGGTGAACGCGGTCTCGCGCAGCGCCATGAACCGCTCGATGTACCACTTCTTGATGATCGCTTCCTTGGCGTCGACGTACACCGAGAAGTCGAAGAAGTCGGACAGGAAGATCGGCGGCACCTTGCCGGCGCGCGTCATGCCGTGCTGCAGGACGTTCAGTCCCTCGATGATGAGGATGTCGGGGCTGGAGACCACCTGCTTCTGGTCCGGGATGACGTCGTACACGAGGTGCGAGTACAGCGGCGCCGCGACCTCGGCGCGCCCGGCCTTGACCTCTCCGACGAACTGCAGCAGGGCGCGCCGGTCGTAGGACTCGGGGAAGCCCTTGCGATCGAGCAGGCCACGCTCCTCGAGGACGGCGTTGGGGTAGAGGAAGCCGTCGGTCGTCACGAGGTCGACCTTGGGCGTGCCGGGCCAGCGCTGCAGCAGGGTCTGCAGCAGGCGGGCGGTCGTGGACTTGCCGACCGCGACCGACCCGGAGACGGCCAGGATGAACGGGACCTTGCGGGACGTCGAGCGCAGGAACTCACGCTGCGCGTCCCACATCTGCTGCGTGCCGGTGGTGTACAGGTTCAGCAACCGCGACAGCGGCAGGTAGACCGTCTGGACCTCCTCGAGGTCGATCCGCTCACCCAGGCCCCGGATCTGCTCCAGCTCCTCGGCGCTCAGCGGCAGGGGAGTGCTCTCGGCGAGCTCCTCCCACTCCTCGCGGTCGAACTCCAGGAAGAGATGGGGGGAGTTACCGCTCCCGCGCTGTCGTCCTGCGGCACTGCGTCGACGTTCGGGGGCTGCCGCGTGCGAGTCGGTCATTGCACAATCTTCCGACGCCGTTCACCAGGTTGTCTGCTAGTTGCGGCAATTTTCACACGCTGCGCACGGGGCGTCCTCCGCGTGCCGGTACGTTGGGTCTGACCCCAGCGAGGACCGCAGACGGCCTCCAGCGACTGCGTGAAGGAGACGTGTGAGCACCAGCGCCCGGTACGCCTCGCTGCGCACCTTCTTCCGCCGTCACCCGTCGGCGATCCTGCTCGTCGCGCAGCTGCTCGGCCTGCTCATCTACCCGGCCATGGAGGGCACCACGGGCGGCCGCGCCGCCTACGAGGTGTTCGGCATCGTCGTGCTGTGCCTGGCGATCGTCACGGTGCGCCAGACCCGGGTGCCGGTCGCGTTGACCATCGTCAACGGCGTCGCGGCGGCCGGCTTCTCGATCGCCGGCGCACTCACGAACGAGACGTGGCTGGTGGTGATGTCGTCGTCCAGCCACGCGCTGTTCTACTTCATCGCCGGCGTGGCGCTCGTGGACTACATGCTGCGCGACTTCGAGGTGACGCGCGACGAGCTGATCGCCGTCGCGGCCACCTTCACGCTGTTCGCCTGGGCGTTCGCGTACCTGTTCCAGCTGGTCCAGGCACTCAGCCCCGGATCGTTCACCGCGGCGGTGGACCCGGAGGGGCCACGCAGCTGGATCGAGCTGCTGTTCCTGTCGTTCACCAACCTCTCGAGCACCGGCCTCAGCGACGTCGTGCCGGTCCGCGGCTTCGCGCGCGGCGTGACGATGATCGAACAGCTCGCCGGACTGGTGTATCTCGCCGTCCTCACCTCGTACCTCGTCGGCCTCACCATGCGTCGGGCCGCGGCGACAGCCGACCGTAAAGCCAAGGAGACCAACGAATGAGCACCCGCCACTTCGACCTCGTGATCATCGGAACCGGATCGGGCAATTCGATCATCGGCCCCGAGCACGATCACCTCGATATCGCGATCATCGAGAAGGGCAAGTTCGGCGGCACGTGCCTCAATGTCGGGTGCATCCCGACGAAGATGTTCGTCTACCCGGCGGACGTCGTCTCGTCCGCGACGCATGCCGACCGGCTCGGGGTGCACTTCGATCGGCCGGCGGTCGACTGGCCGGCGATCCGCGACCGGGTCTTCGGACGCATCGACCAGATCCCGCCCGCCGGCGAGGCGTACCGGGAGAGCCTGCCGAACGTGACGGTCTACAAGGGCGCGTGCCGGTTCGTGGACAAGAAGACGATCGACACCGGGACCGGTGAGACGATCACGGCGGACCAGATCGTCGTCGCGGCAGGGGGCCGGCCTCGGCTGCTCGAGGTGCCCGGCCTCGACCACGCCGACCCGGCCCGCGGGGTGCACACCAGCGACACGGTGATGCGGCTGGACGAGCTGCCGCCGCGGATGATCATCCTCGGCGCCGGCTTCATCGCCGCCGAGTTCGCGCACGTGTTCTCGTCCTTCGGTGTCGACGTGCGCTGGCTGCACCGATCGGAGCTGGCGCTGCGCGACGAGGACGAGAGCGTCTCGCGCGCGTTCACCGACCTCTGGGTCGAGCGCGGCCTGCTGCACCTGAACACGCCCGTCATGGACGCGTCGTACGAGGACGGCGTCTGGACACTCACCTCCGGAGGACCGGACGGACCGCACGCGCACCAGGCCGAGGTCGTGCTCATCGCGGTCGGCCGCGAGCCGAACACCGACCTGCTGGACGTCGCCGCGGGCGGCCTCGAGGTCCACGACGACGGGCGGCTCGTCGTCGACGAGTACGGCCGCACGAACGTCGACGGGGTGTGGGCCCTCGGCGACATCAGCAGCGAATGGCAGCTCAAGCACGTCGCCAACCACGAGGCGCGGGTGCTCGCGCACAACGTGCTGCACGCCGACGACCCGCAGGCGTTCGACCACCGCTTCGTGCCGTCGGCGGTCTTCGGCTCGCCGCAGGTCGCGGCGTTCGGCAAGACGGAGCAGGAGCTGCGGGCCGCCGGCGCCGACTACCTGGTCAAGGTCCAGCGCTACGGCGACATCGCGTACGGCTGGGCGATGGAGGACACCGTCGGCTTCTGCAAGGTCCTGGCGGACGCCGAGTCGCGGACCATCCTCGGCGCGCACATCATGGGCTACCAGGCCGCCGCGGTGATCCAGCCGCTGATCCAGGCTGCGTCGTTCGGGCAGACCGCTGATGCGGTGGCCCGCGGGCAGTACTGGATCCACCCCGCGGTCAGCGAGATCGTCGAGAACGCCCTGCTCGGCCTGGAACGGCCGGCCGGCTGACTCAGATGTGGTACATGAGCGCGTGATCGGTGGTCGCCGGCGTACTGACCCGAGCGGGGATGCCGGTGGCCACCGAGTCCGGCGGTACGTCCTTGACCACGACCGCGTTGGCGCCGACCTGGCTGCGGGCACCGACGGTCACCGGACCGAGGATCTTCGCGCCGGTGCCGACCAGCACGCCGTCCTCGAGCGTCGGGTGCCGCTTGACGCGGTCGAGGGTCTTGCCGCCGAGGTTGACCCCGTTGTACAGCATGACGTCGTTGCCGATCTCCGATGTCTCACCGATCACGACTCCCATGCCGTGGTCGATGAAGAACCGGCGCCCGATGCGCGCTCCGGGGTGGATCTCCACGCCGGTGGCCGACCGCGTCAGGTACGCGAGGATCCGCGGGATCAGCCGAGGAGCGCCGCTGTACCAGAGGCGGTGGATCAGGCGATGCATCCAGATGGCGTGCAGCCCCGGATACGTCAGCGTCATGGTGAGCGTCGAGCCGGAGGCCGGATCCAGCTCCTTCGCGGTGCGGATGTCCTCGCGGTATCGCGCGAGAAGACCGACGCGTTCGGGGGTGTAGTTCAGGTCCGTCTCCGGCTCAACGCTCATTCGGCTAGTCCAGCAGATCCTTGTAGAGGTCGGTCGAGAGGTAGCGCTCGCCGAACGACGGGATGATGACGACGATCTTCTTGCCGGCGTTCTCGGGACGCGCGGCGACCTGGGCGGCCGCGTAGAGCGCGGCCCCGGACGAGATGCCCACGAGCAGGCCCTCCTGCTGGGCGGCCTTGCGGGCCCAGTCCATCGCCGTGTCGGCGTCGACGTCGACGACCTCGTCGTAGATGTCGCGATCGAGGTTCTCCGGGATGAAGTTGGCGCCCAGGCCCTGGATGCGGTGCGGCCCCGGCGCGCCGCCGGTCAGGATCGCCGACTCGGCGGGCTCGACCGCGACGACCTTGATCTCCGGGTTCTGCTCCTTGAGGTACTTGCCCGCGCCCGAGATGGTGCCGCCGGTGCCGATGCCGCTGACCAGGATGTCGACCTTCCCGTCGGTGTCCTCCCAGATCTCCGGACCGGTGGTCGCGTAGTGGATCTGCGGGTTCGCCGGGTTGGCGAACTGCCGGGCCTCGACCGCGCCACGCTCCTTGGCGATCTCGGCGGCCTTGTCGACGGCGCCCTTCATGCCGGCCTTCGGGTCGGTCAGCACGAGCTCCGCGCCGTACGCCCGCAGCAGCGCGCGGCGCTCCTTCGACATCGACTCCGGCATCGTCAGGATGACCTTGTAGCCACGGGCGGCGCCGACCATCGCCAGCGCGATCCCGGTGTTGCCGGAGGTGCCCTCGACGATGGCGCCGCCGGGCTTGAGCTCGCCGGACTGCTCGGCGGCGTCGATGATCGCCACGCCGATGCGATCCTTGACCGAGGACGCGGGGTTGTAGAACTCGAGCTTGCCGAGCACCTGCGCCTGAGCAGGGTCGATGATGCGGTTGATCTGGACCAGCGGGGTGCGCCCCACCAGGTCGGAGACGTTCTCGTACACGTTCATGTGAGCTCCGGTTTCGGTTCGTCAGACGAGTCTGCGGGCATCAGCATTAGGTCAAATTTTCAACCACGACTCTAGCCTAGTGCGGCGACCGGTGTCGCGCCCGCGTGGTTTGATGTGCGGGTCTGCAGAGAGGACTCCCGTACATGACGACGCGCGACGCCGGCTCCGCCTGATGAGTGGTGCTGACATCGCCGGGTTCGTCGGTGAGCGCTTCTTCGCCACGGGAGACCTCACCCGACCGACCCTAGCCGCCTGCGTGGCGGTGGCGGCGCTCGCCGTCGGCCTGGACCCCGTCTGGCGGCGGCTGCGCTACCTGGTGACCACCGTCCACGAGCTGGGGCACGTCGTGGTGGGCTGGTTCGTCGGCCGGTCCATCCAGTCGGTGCACCTGAACCACGACACGTCCGGGCTGACCGTCACCCGCGGGCGACCGACCGGGCCCGGCATCTTCTTCCTGTACGTGGCCGGCTACCCGGCTCCGGCCGTCTCGGGATTCGTCATCCTGTACGCGGTGATCTACCGGCACGCCGGCTGGGCGATGGCCGTGCTGCTCGCGCTGCTGCTGGTGTGCCTGGCGCTGGTGCGCAACGCGTTCGGCGCGGTGGTCGTGGTGGCCCAGCTGCTGCTGTTCGGGGGCATTTGGGTGTGGAACCAGGCGACCGTGCTCGCCGGCACGCTCACGCTCGCCGGATCGGTGCTCGCGCTCGGCGGCGTCCGCGCCGGCATCGATCTCGTCTCGTCGCAGCGGCGGCGCCGCAGCGCGACCTCCGACGCGGCCATCCTCGGGCGCCAGACGCATCTCGGCGCGACGGTCTGGGCGTACGGCTTCCTCGCGCTGTCGCTGGTGCTCGTCGCGCTGTCGGCGGCGCTGCTCTACGTGCAGTCCGCGTCGCTGTCCTGATCGTCAGCCGCGGCCGCGCCGTGCGGCGTCCCAGCGGGCCACCACCCGGTCGGCGTCGTACGGCATCAGGCCGAGCGGGGGTCCGGACGGCGGCTTGCGGATCGCGTCGGTGATCCGCTCGTTCAGCGCGCGCAACGCGCGGCGGACGTCGTCCTCGTCCTCCATTTCGTCGATGGCGGCGAGGGTCAGCTCGGCCTCCTTGCGCAGCTGAAGGGACGGCGGGAGGTACGACAGGCCCTCGCGCTTCATGAGCTTGCGGACCCACCAGAACTCGGAGTCGTCGGACAGGTCCAGCGGCTTGCCCTTGCTGGGCAGATCGTCGAACGCGCCCGCGGCCTCCGCCTCGGCGATCTGCTTGTCGATCCAGCTCTGGTAGCCCGGCATTCTCCGATCGTAGGTCGCCGCGTCCCCGTCGGCGAGCGGTCGATCAGCCGAACTCCACGCCTTGGGCCAGCGGAAGGTCCCGCGAGTAGTTCACGGTGTTGGTCGCCCGCCGCATGTAGGCCTTCCACGCGTCCGAGCCGCTCTCGCGACCGCCGCCGGTGTCCTTCTCGCCGCCGAACGCGCCGCCGATCTCGGCGCCCGACGGGCCGATGTTCACGTTCGCGATGCCGCAGTCCGAGCCGGCCGCCGAGGTGAAGATCTCCGCCTCGCGCAGGTCCGTGGTGAACACCGACGACGAGAGACCCTGCGGCACGTCGTTGTGCAGCGCGAGCGCCTCGGCGAAATCGTCGTACTCGAGCACGTAGAGGATCGGGGCGAAGGTCTCCTGCTGCACGACGGCCGTCTGGCCGGGCATCCGGACGATCGTCGGCTGCACGTAGTAGGCGTCGGGGTGCTCGGCCTGCAGAACGCGTTGGCCGCCGGCCACCACCTGGCCGCCCTGCTCGCGCGCGGCGTCGAGCGCGGCGACGAACCCGTCGTACGCGCGCCGGTTGATCAGCGGGCCGACGAGCGTTCCCTCGTCCAGCGGCGAGCCGATGGGCAGCGTGCCGTAGGCAGTGGCGAGCCGGTCGGTCAGGTCCGCGGCGATGCTGCGGTGCACGATGATCCGGCGCAGCGTCGTGCAGCGCTGCCCGGCCGTACCCGCCGCGCTGAACACGATGCCGCGCACGGCGAGGTCGAGGTCCGCCGACGGCGCGAGGATGGCGGCGTTGTTGCCGCCGAGCTCCAGCAGATACCGGCCGAACCGGGCCGCCACGCGCGGCGCGACCTCGCGTCCCATCCGCGTCGAGCCGGTCGCGCTGATCAGCGCGACGTCGGGGTGATCGACCAGTGCCGTTCCGACGTCCCGCCCGCCGAGCAGCAGGGCGATGAGGCCCTCCGGTGCGCCCGCCGTACGCGCGGCCTGGGTCGCGATCGCGTGCGTGGCCATCGCGGTGAGGACCGCGTTCTCGCTCGGCTTCCACACCACCGGGTTGCCGCACACCAGCGCCAGCGCGGCGTTCCATGACCAGACGGCGACGGGGAAGTTGAACGCCGAGATCACCCCCACGACGCCGAGCGGGTGCCACTGCTCCATCATCCGGTGGCCGGGGCGCTCCGAGGCGATGGTCAGGCCGCAGAGCTGGCGCGACAGCCCGACGGCGAGGTCGCAGATGTCGATCATCTCCTGGACCTCGCCGAGCCCCTCGGAGCGGATCTTGCCCGCCTCGATCGACACCAGTTCGCCGAGCGCGTCCTGGTGCTCCCGCAGCAGCCGGCCGAGCTCGTAGACCAGCCGTCCGCGGACGGGGGCCGGGGTGTCGCGCCACGCCGCGAAGGCGTGGTGCGCGGCCTGGACGCGGGCGCCGACCGAGTCGGCGTCGTCGTGGTCCACGCGGCCGATCGTCTCTCCGGTGATCGGCGAGCGCACCTGCTGCGCGCCGGCGTGCGGCGGGGGAGCGCCGATCCGGGTGAACAGGTCGGTGACGCGGGCGCCGAGGTCGGTCATGGCGTCCTCCTCAGGGCGTCTGCAGGCCGGCGAAGAGCGCGCCGGTCCGGGTGGTCAGGAAGGTGGCGAAGTCGATCTGCTCCTGGGCGACGAACCCGCTGCGCGGGAGCTCGCCGCCGTTCACCATCTCCAGGACGGCGACCGCGGACGCCGCCGTCGTCCACGAGATGGCGCGCCAGGTGCGCCCGTCGATCTCACGCGGCTCGTAGGCGCGCACGTACTCCTTGCGGAACGGCTGGCCCGGCGCGTCCGGAGCATCGTCGCGCAGCCGGCCGCCCACCGCGGCGTGCAGGTAGACGACATCCGAGTCGACCGGTGGCTTCGCCGCGACGAGCAGCTCGCCGGCGAGGTCACGACGGTCGCGCATGCCGAGCTCGTCGAAGAAGAACCGCATCTGCTTGAAGTGCCCGGGGTAGCGCAGCGTCTTGTAGTCCAGCCGCTGGACGACGCCCTCGTAGGTCTCGCACATCGTGCCGAGGCCGCCGGACGTCAGGGCCGCTTCGAACACGTGGCCGCCGATGACCACCCGTTCCAGCTCGGTCATCGCCGGCACCAGCTTGCGGACGCCGCCGCGCACCACCTCGCAGTCGTTGAGGTACTCGTTGACGACGCCCTCCGGCGACCAGTTGAACGCGTAGCCGAGCAGACCCACCGGGTTCTGGGGCAGCGCGCCGACCTTCAGCTCGATGCTGCGGACGTCGGCGAACTGCCGGGTGAGCGAGGCGCCGATGATCCCGATCAGCCCGGGGGCGAGGCCGCACTGCGGCGCGAGCACGGTGTCGGCGCCTGCGGCGGCCAGCTCGCGCACCCGAGTCGTCGTGGCGACGTCCTCGGTGAGGTCGAAGTAGTGCACTCCGGCGCGGTGCGCGGCCTCGGCGACGCGCGTGTTGAGGTGGAACGGCAGGCAGGAGACCACCGCGTCGGCCCGGCGCATCGCGTGGGCGACCGCGTCACCGTCGCGCACGTCGACCACCGCTGTCGCGAACGGGAGGCTCAGGGCAGACCGATCCGCGGCGTCGAGCCCGCAGACCTCGAATCCCGAGGTGCTGAGCAGCCGCGCGACCAGCTCGCCGACCTTGCCGAGGCCCATCACGGTCACCGTGTCGATCACTGCTTCACCCACTCCGTCCTGTTAAGCACTCCTTAATGGGAGATCGCATCGCCTTAAGTCGGTTGGATCCAGTGTGGCATAGCATCGCCGAATGACGAAGAACTGGGAACGCGGCGTCGCCCTCGACGTCACCCGGCTGCGAGTCCTCGGTGCCGTCCTGGACTGCGGCTCCCTCACCGCGGCCGCGCGGGCGCTGGGCGTGACGCCGTCCGCCGTGTCGCAGCAGCTCGCCGCGCTCGAGCGTGAGGTCGGCACCGACGTGGTCGAGCGCACGAGCACCGGCATCGTCCCGACGGCCGCGGGGGAGACCCTGGCCGGCCGCGCGCGGCAGATCCTCGACCTGCTCGAGGAGACCCGCGCCGAGCTCTCCACGGCGCCCGGGGGCGCGTCGGGCCGCGTCGCGGTGTCCGCCGTCGCGAGCGCCGCCGCCACGTTCGTCTCCGCCGCCGTACGACGGCTCGCCGACGATCATCCGCACCTGCGGGTCTCGGTCCAGACCGGTGAGCCGGTCGACAGCCTCGCCGCGGTGGCGGCCGGCCGGGTGGAGGTCGCGGTGGTCGACGAGTACGACCACGTCCCGCTGGCGCTGCCGGAGGATCTGCAGGCGACCGAGCTGTGCGCGGACCGGCTCGTCGCCGTCGGGGCAGCCGGCCGCTTCGGGGACCGCCCGGTGCGGCTGGCGGCGCTGCGCGAGGAACGGTGGGTGATGCCGCCGGTGACCGCCGCGTGCGGCCAGGCGGTCCGCACCGCGTGCCGGTCGGCGGGCTTCGAGCCGGACGTGCGCTGGGAGTCCGACGACATGCTCGCGCTGGAGCTGGCCGTGGCGGACGGCCACGGGATCGCCGTCCTGCCGCGGCTCGCCGTTCGCGAGGTGAGCGGCCGCATCGGGACGGCCGCGCTGCAGCGACCGGCATTGCGCCGGCGGTTGCTGGTGGTCGTCCGGCGCAGCGCCGCCGCCCGCCCGTCGGTCCGCGCGGTGCTCGGGTCGCTCGCCGCACACGCGCGATAAGGTGACGCCGAACCGGTCGAGGAGGCTCACCATGAAGTTGTCCGACGCGCCCACGACGCAGGCCCAGGTGGAGATCGCGGCGCCGGCCGAGCGGGTCTGGGAGATCATCGCCGACATCCAGACGCCGTCGTTGAGCAGTCCCGAGTTCTCCGGCGCCGACTGGCTCGACGGCGCCACCGAGCCGGCGGTGGGCGCCCGGTTCGCCGGTCGCAACCAGCACGACGCCATCGGCCACTGGGAGACGGTCTCGCAGTTCACCGTCGTCGACCGGCCGCGGGAGCTGGTGTACGCCGTCACGGACGTCGACAACCCGGGAGCGGTCTGGACCTACCGGATCGAGCCCGCCGGAGCCGGGTCGGTCACCCTCACCCAGATCGCGCAGATCGGTCCGGGGCGCAATGGGCTCAGCATCGCCATCGAGCGCTGGCCCGAGAAGGAGGACCGGATCGTCGAGCGCCGCCTGCAAGAGCATCAGGCGAGCATCCGGGCGAACCTCGAGAAGATCAAAGAGCTCGCCGAGAGTGCGGGGGAGTAGGAGTGCGCATCGGCGTCAACGTCCAGCCGCACACCGAGGACGGTGCCCGCGTCGCCGTCGAGGCCGACGCGATGGGCGTCGACTCGCTGTGGGCTCCGGAGGCGTGGGGCTACGACTGCCTGACGCCGCTTGCGTATCTCGCGGGACGGACCAAGCACGCTCGGCTCATCACCGGCATCGCCCAGCTGGGCGCCCGCACGCCGGCGATGCTCGCTATGTCCGCGATGTCGCTGCAGGCGCTCAGCAACGGGCGCTTCGTCCTCGGCCTCGGCGTCAGCGGCCCGCAGGTCATCGAGGGGTGGCACGGCGTCCCGTTCGCGAAGCCCGTCGGCCGCACCCGCGAGACCATCGACATCGTGCGGATGATCCTGCGCGGTGAGCGGGCGGCGTACGACGGGACGACGTACCGGCTGCCGCTGCCCGGCGGGGAAGGCAAGAGCATCCGCTCGATGGCGCCCACCCCCGTCGACGTCCCGATCTGGCTCGCCGCGCTCGGCCCGGCCAACCTGCGGCTGACCGGCGAGCTCGCCGACGGGTGGATCGGCAACTCGTTCATGCCCGGCACCGCGGGGGACGCGCTCGTGGCGCCCATCGCCGAGGGCGCCCGGGCGGCCGGCCGCGACCTCGCCGACGTCGAGCTCACCGTCGCGGTCAGCCTCGAGCTGTGCGAGGAGTCGGAGGTCGACGACCTCGCCCGCAAGCACGCGGGCGGCTACGCCTTCACCTTCGGCGCGATGGGCAGCGCCAAGACGAACTTCTACAGCGCGGCGTTCGCGCGCCAGGGATTCGGGCCGCAGATCGAGGAGGTCCACCGGCTGTGGACGTCAGGAGACCGGGCGGCCGCGGCCGCCGCCGTGCCCGCCGAGATCGGCCTGGGCACCAACCTGGTCGGCACCCCCGAGATGATCTCCGCGCAGCTCGCGGCGTACGCCGCCGCCGGGGTCTCGACCCTGCGGGTGAGCCTGACCGGCGACGGGCCGGACACGCAGCTCGCCGCGCTCGAGCAGCTCCTCGCGCTCGCGGCCTAGCCGCGCCGGGCCGGCTTCTGGTACGGCACGACCGGGTGGCCGGCCGACTTCCAGGCGGAGAAGCCGCCCTCGAAGTGCGTCACGCCCGGAACCCCCATCTCGGCGAGCGCCGCCGCCGACAACGACGAGCGCCACGCGGACCCGCAGAACAGGATCAGCCGCCGGCCGGTGTCGAGGGCCGGCTTGTAGTACGGCGACTCGGGGTCCACCCAGAACTCCAGCATCCCGCGGGGCGCGTGGAACGCGCCCGGTATGGTGCCCTCGCGCTCGAGCTCGCGCGGGTCGCGGATGTCGACGAACAGCACGCCCGGGTCGTCCAGGCACGCGGCGGCGTCCTCGAGCGGCATCGTGTCGATCTTGCGCCGCGCCTCGGCGATCATCGCCTGCGAGTTCTTCGGCAGCGGGGCGCCCGGCTCGCGTTCTGTCACGGTGTCCTCCTCGGACTAGAATCGACGTCGACTCTAGTCCGCAGCGTGATCTGGTTCACCGACCCGGTTAGGATCACCGCACCGAAGCCCCGACGCTGGAGACACCGTGCCTGTGACCCTTTCGACCTCATCGCCCGAGACCGATCCGCACATCGAGTGGTCGCTCATCGAGGGACGCGCGGCGTCTGTCGCGCAGCTGTTCCGGGACCGGGTCGCGGCGACTCCCGACGCCGAGGCCTACCGCTACGAGCGGGACGGCGAGTGGCTGTCGCTGACCTGGCGTGAGGTCGCCGAGCTCGCGTACACGTGGGCGGCCGGTCTCGTCGCGCTCGGCGTCGAGCCCCAGGACCGGGTCGCGATCGCGAGTGGCACCCGCTGGGAGTGGGCGGTGGCCGACCTCGCCGTGATGTGCTCGGCGGCCGCGACGACGACGGTCTACCCGACGACGATCGCCGGGGACGTCGCCTACATCATCGCCGACTCGGGCTGCAAGGTCGTCTTCGCCGAGGACGACGGGCAGATCGCCAAGCTGCGGGAGCGGCGCGCCGAGCTGCCCGACGTGGTGAAGGTGGTGACCTTCGACGGCACCCCGGACGGCGACTGGGTCATCTCCACCGACGACCTCGCAGCCCTCGGGCGCGAGCGGCGCGCCGCCGAGCCGGATCTGATCGACCGGCGCATCGACGGGCTCGCCAAGGACGACCTCGCCACGATCATCTACACCTCGGGTACCACGGGCCGCCCGAAGGGCGTCCGTCTGCCGCACTCCGCGTGGACCTACACCGGGGCGACGGTGATCGCGTCCAGGCTGGTGAGCGACGACGATCTGCAGTACCTGTGGCTGCCGCTCGCGCACGTCTTCGGCAAGGTGCTGCTGACCATCCCGATCGCCTCCGGCACGCCGACCGCGATCGACGGGCGGATCGACAAGATCATCGACAACCTCGCGGTGGTACGACCGACCTTCATGGGCGCCGCCCCGCGCATCTTCGAGAAGGCCTACTCCAAGATCGTCCAGGTCGCCGAGAGCGAGGGCGGCCCGAAGGCCAGGATCTTCCGGTGGGCCACCGCCGTCGGCATCGAGGCCGACGCCGCCCGCCAGGCCGGCAAGGAGCCCACCGGGCTGAAGTACAAGCTCGCCGACAAGCTCGTGCTCAGCAAGATCCGCGACCGCTTCGGCGGCCGGATCCGGTTCATGATCTCCGGCTCGGCGCCGCTGAACCTCGAGATCGCCAAGTGGTTCGGCGGCGTGGGACTGCAGATCCTCGAGGGGTACGGCCTCACGGAGACCAGCGCGACGGCCACGCTGAACCTGCCCGGGGACGTCGTGTACGGCAGCGTCGGCCGGCCGACGGCCGGCACGACGGTCAAGATCGCCGAGGACGGCGAGGTGCTGGTGAAGGGCCCGCAGGTGATGACCGGGTACCACAACAAGCCGGACGCGACGGGGGAGGCGCTCGAGGGCGACGGCTGGTTCCACACCGGCGACATCGGCCGGCTGAGCTCGACCGGTCACCTGTACATCACCGACCGCAAGAAGGAGCTGTTCAAGACCTCCGGCGGCAAGTACATCGCCCCGTCGCAGATCGAGTCGCGATTCAAGGGCATCTGCCCGCTGGTCAGCCAGTTCATGGTGGCCGGCGCGGCCCGCAACTTCGCCAGCGCGCTGGTGACCCTCGACGCGGACGCGATCGCCGAATGGGCCAGGCAGAACGGCCTGGAGGGCACGTCGTACGGCGAGCTCACCCGGCACCCGAAGGTGCGCGAGGCCATCCAGGGCTACATCGACGAGCTCAACGCCGGGCTCAACCGCTGGGAGACGATCAAGAAGTTCGTCATCCTCGACCGCGACCTCAGTGTCGAGCAGGGCGACCTGACCCCGAGCCTGAAGCTCAAGCGCAGCGTCGTGGCCAATAAGTACCGCGCGCAGATCGACTCGCTGTACGAAGGCTGAGCGGGGTTGCGCGGTGAAAGCGGGGAAGATTCCCCGCTTTCACCGGCAAAGCCCGCTTTCGGTGGCGCCGGCGCCGGCTCCCTCAGCGCGAGCCGGGCAGCGCGCCCGGCCGACCGCTGCGTCCGGCCGCCGTGATGGCGGCCTGCGCGGCCCGCCGTCCGGCGCGCCGTCCGCGCGACAGCCCGGGGGTCAGCGGCGGCATGACGACGACCGGGCACCGGGCGTGGTCCAGCAGCCGCGCCGACACGCGGTGGCTCGACTTCGTGGCATCGCGCGGGCTGCCCAGCACCAGGAGCCGGGCCCCTTCGGTGGCCGCCGCCAGCGTGGCCACCGCCGGTCCGCTCAGCACGACCGTGGTGACGGCGTGCCCGTCGCCGAGCGCCGCCTGCACGAAGTAGTCCAGCCGGTCCTGCAGCAGGTCCTCCGGCTCGCTGTCGGTGGTCGCCACCACCGGCGGCCGATGGGCCGACCCGGACGCCGGGATGCGCGGGTTGTTGTGTGCGATCACCGCCACCAGCGGCAGGTCGAACCGCGCCGCGTAGTCGGCGGCCCACGTCAGGGCGCTCGGGGATCCCGATCGCCGGCTGACTCCGACGACGACCGCTCCCTCGGGAATCTCGGTCATGGGAATGATCCTTTCCGCTAGCTGCCTGCGCCGCGGCCGGTCGGCTCGGGGTCGGGCAGGTCCGGGGTGATCCCGCCGCCGTCCCCGCCGACCTTGACCGCCGACATCGGCTCGGCGACATCCTCCAACGACTTCTGCTCGGCGTCCACGCCGATGAACCAGGCGACCAGGCCACCGACGATCATCAACCCGGCACCGATGATGTAGCCCCACGTCAGCGGCCCGTTCGGCGGCGCGTGGCCGAGCTTCTGCAGCGCCTCCGGATCGCCGATGAGCTTGCCGAAGATGAACGGCGCGAGGACACCGCCCGCGCCCTGGCTGATGGCGAAGAAGTACGAGATCGCCTGCCCGCGCAGCTCCAGCGGGAAGATCTCCGAGACCGTGAGGTACGCCGAGGAGGCGCCCGCCGACGCGAAGAAGAAGATGATGCACCAGAGCACGGTCTGGGTCACCGCCGACAACGCGCCGGCCTTGAACAGGAACGCGGTGATCAGCAGCAGCACGCCCGAGCCGCCGTACGTCAGCAGGATCATCCGGCGCCGCCCCCACGTGTCGAACAGGTGGCCCAGCAGCAGCGGTCCCAGCAGGTTGCCGATCGCGAACGGGAAGAAGTACCAGGGGATCTGGTCCGACGGGATGCCGTAGAAGGCCTTCAGGACCAGCGCGTAGGTGAAGAAGATCGCGTTGTACAGGAACGCCTGGGTGACCATCATCGTGAAGCCGAGGATCGACCGGTGCGGATATCGCTTGAAGAAGATCCGGGTCATCTGCCCGAACGTCATCGGCGGCGTCTCCTTGAGCAGGATCGCCTTCGAGTCCGGCACCGGCGTCAACGCGCCGCCCTCGGCCTCGACGCGCTTCTCGATCTCCTCGGTGGTGCGCTCGGCCTCCTCGGCGCGGCCGTGCATGAGCAGCCACCGCGGGCTCTCGGGGATCACCCGGCGCAGGAAGATGATGACGAGGCCCAGGACCGGGCCGATGAAGAACCCGATGCGCCAGCCCCAGTCCAGCGGGACCAGCTCGGTGTCGTAGATGAACAGCCCCATGACGTTGCCGATGATCGCGCCGGCCCAGTAGGTGCCGTTTACGGCGATGTCGACGCGGCCGCGGAAGCGAGCCGGGATCAGCTCGTCGATGGCAGAGTTGATCGCGGTGTACTCGCCGCCGATCCCGAGCCCGGCGACGAACCGGCAGATCGCCAGGGACCAGAAGTCCCACGAGAACCCGCCGAGCCCCGAGCCGATCAGGTAGATCGCCAACGTGAGGATGAACAGCTTCTTGCGGCCGACCTTGTCGGTGCGGCGCCCGAAGTACAGCGCGCCCACGACCTCGCCGAGCAGGTAGATCGATCCGAGGGCGCCGATCTCGCCGGCGGTCAGCTGCATGGTGCCGTGCGCGTCGGTCAGCGGACCACTGTTGAGCGAGACGATCTGGATCTCCAGCCCGTCCAGGATCCAGGACACGCCGAGGCCGACGACGACGAGCCAGTGGAAGCGCGTCCAGGGGAGCCGGTCCATGCGCGCCGGGATGGTTGATTTCTTCACTACCGGCTCAGGTATGCCGGCATCCGTCATGGCTGTCACCCTCGGCACTTCCTCTCGGATCGCTGGTCTGCGCACCCCCTCGGGCCATCCGGAGTGTTGCGGACCGCGACTATGGCTCGCAACACGTTCCGGGATTTTCCGGAAACTTTTTCGCCGCCGGGTTCGTTCCGGATCGTCCGCGGCCGTCGGCGTCCGCTGGGTAGGGTGGGACTCGACCGAACCGGAGGAAGCGTGCCACGGATCAGCTTCAGCAGCATCTTCGTCAGTGACCAGCGACGCGCCAAGGCGTTCTATACGACCATCCTGGGCTTCCAGCTTGCGGTGGATCGCCCGGCCGGCGACGACCGGTGGCTCGCTGTGGTCAGTGACGACGACCCCAGCGGTACCCAGCTGCTGCTCGAGCCCGCGGACGCCGCCACCGGACGGTCGCGCCAGAACGCGCTGTTCCGTCAGGGGATCCCGGCGACCTCGTTCGAGGTCGACGACATCGATTACGAGTACGAGCGGCTGGTCGCCGAGGGCGTGACGTTCCAGAGCCCGCCCACCGACTCAGGTGGGGTGCGCAGCTGCATCCTCGACGACACGTGCGGTAACTGGATCAGGCTGACCGAACCGATCGAGGAGGACCAGTGACGAACGAGGACAAGAAGATCGAGGTCGAGCGGGTCATCGACCAGCCCGCAGACGTGCTGTTCGAGGTGCTGTCCAATCCGCAGCGGCATCCCGAGATCGACGGCTCGGGCATGGTCCGTGCGGACGAGAAGACCGACCGCATCCAGGAGGTCGGCCAGGTGTTCCGGATGAACATGCACAACGACGTGCTGGGCGACTACCAGACCGACAACGTCGTTACCGGCTACGAGCACAACAAGCTGCTGGCCTGGAAGACCGGTATGGCCGACAAGGAGCCTGCGGGCTGGCAGTGGGTATGGGAGCTCGAGCCGGAGGGGCCCGGGTCGACCATCGTACGGCACACGTACGACTGGAGCGGGGTCACCGACAAGGGGGTTCTGCAGCGCATCCCGTTCCCGCTGATCTCGCAGGACGCGATGCAGGAGAGCCTGTCCCGCCTCGCCGCGGCCGCCGGCAGCTAGGCAACGGAACCATAACGATCGACCCCGCCGACGGCGGGGTCGATCGTCGTTCGGGGGCGCGTTTCTGACAGATTGCTCTCAGCATCGCCGAACGCCTGACCTGCAGGCCTGCCCCCGAGGAGCACGATGAAGAAGTTCACCCGGTCCGTGGTCGGCGTCCTCGCCGCCGCGGCGACCGCCTTGCTGACCCCCGCGCCGGCGTCCGCGATCACCGGTGGCACCGCCGACGGTGACGCGCATCCCAGCGTCGGGATGATCGTGTTCTACGAGAACGGCGGACGGTACCGCTGCTCCGCGACGCTGGTGTCGCCGACCGTCCTGCTGACCGCGGCGCACTGCACCGCCGGCACGGCCGGGAAGACGGCCGTCACCTTCGACTCGGTGATCGCCGAGGCGCCGCCGTCCGGGCTGCCGGTCGCCGACGACCCGGCCGCCGGCTACACGTCGACGGAGATCACCCACGGCGGCTATCTCGCCGGGACGTCGCACGCTCACCCGGACTACTCCGACTTCACCGACATGCAGAACTGGAACGACGTCGGCGTGGTCCAGCTCGACGAGCCGGTGCAGGGCATCACCCCGTCCCCGATCGCGCCGCCGGACTACCTCGAGCAGTTCCAGCAGCCCACGCTGAACAAGACGCTGTTCACGATCGTCGGCTACGGCACCGAGGTGCGCAAGCCGGACGCCGGCCCGCAGAAGCCCACCCCGATGAGCTACCCGCTGCTGCGGCGGGTCGCCGAGGCGCCCGGGCAGAAGCTCACCCCGCAGATCCTGCAGGTCAACGGCAACCCGAACGACACCAAGGGCACCGGCGGCTCGTGCTTCGGAGACTCCGGCGGTCCGACGTTCCACAGTGGGTACGTGGTGACCGTGACGTCGTACGGGTACACCGACAACTGCCGCTACCTCGACGGCCTGCAGCGCGTCGACATCGCGAGCGTGCAGGACTGGCTGGCGACCTACGAGGTCCGTCCCGCGTCGTGAGCGTCGTAGAGGTCCACGAGGCGCAGCTCCTGGAGGGCCGCTATGCGGTGAGCCCGCACGGCGCGCAGGTGACGTCGTGGTGGAGCGCGCGGTACGGGGACCTGCTGTACCTGTCCTCGGCCGCGCGCTTCGAGGCCGGCAAGGCGATCCGCGGCGGCATCCCGATCTGCTTCCCGTGGTTCGCCGGCGGTCCGTCCGGCGACCGGGCGCCCGCGCACGGCTTCGCGCGGCTGGCGCGCTGGCGGGAGATCACGTGGGACGTCGACGAGCAGCGCAGCCGGCTGCGCGCCGGCTACCTGCTCGACCCCTCGGCTGCCGGCCGCGCCGCGCCGGGGAGCGACAGCCCCTTCGTGCTGCGGTACGACCTGGAGCTGACGCCGCGCTCGGGCCGGTTCACCCTCCGGATCGAGAACCGCTCCGCGGCGCCGGCCGGCTGCGAGGCGGCCCTGCACACGTATCTGCGGGTGGGCGACGCGACCTCCGTCGCCCTCCACGGACTGGACGGCGCGACGTACGCCGACAAGACCGCCGGTGGGACGCGACGGTCGCAACGCGGACCGCTCACGCTCGGCCCGGAGGTCGACCGCGTCTACGACTGCGCCGGGGACGTCACGCTCCAGGACCCGGCGCTCGCCCGGTCGTTGCTGGTCCGCGCGGGCGGCGCTTCGCAAACGGTCGTGTGGAACCCGGGTGAGACCAAGGCCGCTGCGCTGGCGGACGTCGGGGCGGGGGAGTGGCGATCGTTCGTGTGCGTCGAGGCCGCCGCGGTGGGCGAGGACGCGATCCGGCTGGGCGCGGGACAGTCGCACGAGCTGGCCCAGGAGATCGTGCCCGGCGCCTAGAGGTGCAGGGTCGCCTCGGTCGACGCGACCAGCTGCTCGGTGCTCACGCCGGGGCCGAGCTCGACGAGGTGCAGGCCGTCGTCCTCCACCTGCAGGACGGCGAGGTCGGTGTACAGCCGGTCGACGCAGCGGGTCGCGGTGAGCGGGTAGCGGCAGTCGCGGACCACCTTGGAGCGACCGTCCTTCGTCGTGTGGGTCATCATCACGAACACCCGCTTGGCGCCGATCGCGAGGTCCATGGCACCGCCCACGGCCGGTGCCAGGGTGGGCTCACCGGTCGACCAGTTGGCCAGGTCCCCGCGCTCGGAGACCTCGAAGCCGCCGAGCACGCAGATGTCGAGGTGGCCGCCGCGCATGATCATGAACGAGTCGGTGTGATGGAAGATCGCGCCGCCGCGCAGCAGCGTGACCGGCTGCTTGCCGGCGTTGATCAGCTCGGGGTCGAACTGCTCCGGCGTCGGGGTCGGCCCCATGCCGAGGATCCCGTTCTCGCTGTGCAGCAGGATCTCCTTGTCGGCCGGCAGCGCGTCCCCGACCATGGTCGGCATCCCGATGCCGAGGTTCACGTACGAGCCGTCGGGGATGTCCTGCGCGACCCGGGCCGCCATCTGCGCACGGGTGAATCCGACGCTCATGCGCGCTCTCCGATCTGTACGACCCGGTCGACGAAGATGCCGGGCGTGACGATGTGCTCAGGGTCGAGCTCACCGAGCTCGGCAAACGACCGCACCTGCACGATGGTCGTGTCGGCGGCCGCGGCCATGGTGGGGCCGAAGTTGCGCGCCGCCAGGTGGTAGACGAGGTTGCCCCAGCGGTCGGCCGTCTCGGCGTGCACGAGGGCGATGTCGGCCGGCAGCGGGTCCTCCAGGACGTGCAGCCGGCCGTTGATCATCCGGGTCTCCTTGCCCTTGGCCAGCTCGGTGTCCGCGCCGGTGGGCGTGAAGAAGCCGCCGAGGCCGGCCGCCGCGGCGCGCATCCGCTCGGTGAGGGTGCCCTGCGGAACCAGCTCCAACTCCACCGAGCCCTCCTCCCAGCGCTGCTTGAACCAGTGCGAGCCGACGGAGCGGGGGTAGGAGCAGATGAGCCGGGCGACGCGGCCCTCCCGCAGCAGGGCGGCGACGTCGCTCTCACCGGCACCGCCGTTGTTGGTGATGATGGTGAGGTCGCGGACGCCCAGGTCCAGCATCGCGTGCGTGAGCTCGACGGGGACACCGGAGTCGCCGAACCCGCTGATCATCACGGCCATGCCGTCGGTGATGCCGGCTACGGCGTCCTCGAGGGACGGCACGCGCTTGTCGATCATTCTGCTCCCAGGGGTGTGTAGACCGTTGCTCATGCTAACGAACGCACCCGGTGCCGGCGAGCACGGGATGCGCCACGGTGCGGCTAGGCCTCCGGGATCGGCCGCGGCTCCTGATGACGCGACGCGCCGTGAATGGCGACCTTCCTGCTGAGCTCGATCTCCGCAGGAAAGTCGCCGTAGGCGCGTGGGTCCTCGATCGGCTCGAGGTGGCAGGTCACCTCCACGCCGTCGAACTCGCGGGCCACGGCCGTCTCGATCTCCTCGACGAGATCGTGCCCGCGCCACACCGTCCAGGCGCCCGGCACCAGCACGTGCATCTCGGCGTACCGCTGGTGGCCGGCCATCCGAGAACGCAGCGCGTGGATGTCGACCTCGTCGGTGCGAAAGGCCCGCACGATCGTCGCCAGCCGCTGGTTCTCCTCCTTCGACCAGGAGACGTCCATCAGGCCCTCGGTCGACTCGAACACCAGGCGGTAACCGGCCACCAGGATGTTCAGGCCCACCGCGATCGCGATCGCCGGGTCGAGCCACGGCAGACCGGTCAGCCCCACGAGCAGCACGCCGAGCACGACGCCGGCCGACGTCCACACGTCGGTCATCAGGTGCTTGCCGTCGGCGTGCAGCGTGTGCGACGTGTAGCGCCGGGCCGCGCGCAGCAGCACCACCGCGACGGCGCCGTTGATCAGCGACGCGACGACCGACACGGCAAGGCCGAAGCCGATGTTCTCGATCGCGCGGGGCGTGATGAGCCGTTCGATGCCCGTATAGATGATGAACGCCGCCGCGAGGAAGATCATGATCCCCTCGATCCACGCCGAGAAGTACTCGGCCTTGCTGTGGCCGAAGTTGTGGTTCTTGTCGGCCGGCTTGGCGGCGATGTGCAGCACGAACAGGGCGACGACCGCCGCGACGAGGTTCACGATCGACTCGGCGGCGTCCGACAGCAGGCCGACCGAGCCGGTGAGCAGGTAGGCACCGAACTTCAGCACGATCGTGGCGAGCGCCGCAGCGATCGACAGCCAGGCGAAACGAGTCAGGTTCCGGGGCGCGCGGGCGTGGGGGTTGGTCGTCGGCACGGCTCGATTATCGCCGATCGGCGCGCGCGACGCAGCGGGAGTGTGATTCGCGCGGTCCGGCTGCGCGCAGCGCCCGAACCCAATAGGGTCGTCCGCATGCGTATCAGAGTCGGCTTCGACATCCACCTCGGCGTGTGGGCGCCGACCCGCGTCATCCACATGCTGCGGGTGCACCCGTCCCGGCGCCAGGACATCGTCGGGGAGGAGACGATCACCGTCACCGGTGGACTGCCGCCGGCGCAGTACGTCGACTCGTTCGGCAACCTGTGCGGCTATGTCGACGTGATGGAGCCCGTCGACGCGGTGAAGCTGACCGGCGAGGCGATCGTGGAGTGCTCGGACGAGCCGGACCCGGTCGACCTCGGCGCGCAGCAGCACGCGGTCACCGCCCTGCCGCACGAGGTGCACCAGTTCCTGCTGCCGAGCCGGTACTGCGACTTCGACAGCGACCTCATGCAGGTCGCGTGGGACACCTTCGGCAAGGTCCCCGAGGGCTGGGAGCGGGTGCAGGCGATCAGCGACTTCACGCACGAGCGCATCACCTTCGACTACCAGAAGGCGCGCGCCAACCGCACTGCGCTGGACGGCTACCGCGAGCAGGTCGGGGTGTGCCGCGACTTCGCGCACCTGTTCGTCGCGCTCTGCCGCGCGATGAACCTCCCCGCCCGCTACGTGACCGGCTACCTCGGCGAGCACGGCGTGCCCGCGAGTGGGGACCCCGGCGACTTCTCGGCCTGGTCGGAGGTCTACCTCGGCGGCAAGTGGCACACCTTCGACGCCCGGCACAACGCCCGGCGCATCGGACGGGTCGTCATCGCGCGGGGCCGGGACGCGGCCGACGTCCCGATCACCATGTGCTTCGGCCCCAACGTCCTCAAGAAGTTCCACGTCGTCTCCGAAGAGGTGGATTAGCCATGCCCAACGGTTACTGGATCGCGCGCGTCGACGTCAGCGACGAGAGCAAGTACCAGCAGTACGTCGCCGCGAACGCGGCCGCCTTCGCGAAGTACGGCGCGCGCTTCCTGGTCCGCGGCGGCGACCACGACACGGTCGAGGGGACCGGCCGCGCCCGCAACGTGGTCATCGAGTTCCCGTCGTACGAGCAGGCGTTGGAGTGCTACCACTCGCCGGAGTACCAGTACGCGAAGTCGTTGCGCGCCGGTGCCGGCGACGCGGACATCACCGTCGTCTCCGGCTACGACGGGCCGCAGCCGACGGCCTAGCGATCCTGCCGGTCAGCCGGTCCGGCGGTGCCAGTGTGCCGGGCGGGTCACCCCGGGCGGCAGCGTGGTCAGCTCGTCGCCGCGCGCGGCGTTGAGCTGCGGCTGGGTCAGGAACAACGCGCCCGCGAGCGCGGCCCCGCGCAGGTCGCAGTCGCGCAGGTCCGCACCCAGCAGATCGGCGCCGCTCAGATCGTTCCCGGCCAGGTTCGCGCCGATCAGGACCGCTCCGCGCAGCGACCCGCCGACGAGCCGGGTCGCCCGCAGGTCCCGCCCCGCGAGGTCGGCGTGCGCGTGGTCCTCGCCACCGCGGCGCAGCCGGGTGCTGACGGTCGTCAGGAACGCGCCGACCCTGCTGCGCAGCGGACCGATCGGCGCCCAGAGCTCGTCGGTCGTCTGCTCCGTCGCCGCGGACGCCTCGACGCGGTCCGCGGCGGCCAGCGCCACGCGCAGCAGCTCGTCGCGACCGGACCGCATCGCCGCGGGCACCGGTGCGTGCCGCAGCAGGAAAACGACCTCATGCGCGGCCTGCAGTGCGGAGAAGGCCGCGAACAGCCGACCCGGCACCGGGGCGTCGCGCCACGATCCGCGCGCCGCGGTGAGCCGCTGACCCGCGCCGTAGCACTCGTACACGGTGCATCCCGACCAACCGGACTCGCGCAGCCGGTGGTGGATGGTGCACCGGTGGTCGGCGCCGAGGTTGGCGCACGGCTCGCCGGCCGGCTTGGCGGCGGCGAAGGCGCTGCTGCGGGTGATCTGCAGCGCGACGCAGCACAGGCCGCTGCAGCGGGTGCAGTCGCTGGCCAGCTCGAGCTCGTCGGCTCGGGTTCCCGCGCTGCTGGCGTCCATCCCGCGCTCCTCGCTAGGGTCGGTGGCGCGCCGGTGCCGCGCTCTGCCGGTACTGCCGACTCTACGAGAGCACGCGCGCTGCCCACGATGTGAGTCGCTGTGCCGGGCAACTAGTTAGCACTGTTAACGTTGCGCTGATGGCTCTCGTTCGAGCAGAAAGGCCAGGTCGCCGATGGCTTCCTCCCACGCACGCATAGCGGGTGCATACGAGCACCCCGGACGGCATCTCCCGGACACCTCCCACGCGGCGATCCACGCCGAGTCGGCGCTCGGCGCCTGCGCGGACGCGGGCATCACGCTCGCGGACGTCGACGGGTTCTTCTGCTCCGGCGACGCGCCGGGCTTCGGGGCGCTGTCCCTCGCGGACTACATGGGCCTGAAGCTGTCGTACGTCGACGTCACCGAGATGGGTGGCTCCTCCCCGGTCGCGCAGGTCGGGCACGCGGCCGCCGCGATCGCAGCCGGCAAGTGCCAGATCGCGCTGATCACCCTCGGCGGCAAGCCTCGGACCGGCGGCTCGGTGGCGGGTGCCCCGCGCCCCGGCGCCCCGGAGTACTCGTTCGAGAACGTCTATGGCCTGACCACTCCCGGCGGCTACGCGCTCGCTGCGCGCCGCCACATGCATGAGTACGGCACCACGTCGGCGCAGCTCGCCGCGGTCAAGGTGGCCGCCTCCAAGCATGCGAAGCACAACCCGAACGCGTTCCTGCAGAAGGAGGTCACCGTCGACGAGGTGCTCGCCTCGCCGATGGTCAGCGACCCGCTGCACCGGCTGGACTGCTGCGTGGTCACCGACGGCGGCGGCGCGCTCATCGTGGTGAGCCCCGAGGTCGCCAAGCGTCTGGATCGCCAGTCGGTCGCACTGCTCGGGCACGGCGAGTCGCCCAAGCTCGCCGACAACGGGCGGATCGACCTGACCTACACCGGCGCCCGCTGGTCCGGTCCGCGCGCGTTCGAGGAGGCCGGCGTGACGCACGCCGATATCGACTACGCGAGCATCTACGACTCCTTCACGATCACCGTCGTGGAGACCATCGAGGATCTCGGCTTCTGCAAGAAGGGCCAGGGCGGCGCGTACGTCGCGGACGGCGCGCTCGAGGCGCCCGACGGCGCACTGCCGTTCAACACCGACGGTGGGGGCCTGTGCAACAACCACCCCACCAACCGCGGCGGCATCACCAAGGTCATCGAGGCCGTCCGCCAGCTGCGCGGCGAGGCCCATCCCGCCGTACAGGTCGCCGACTGCGAGATCGCCCTCGCGCACGGGACCGGCGGCAATCTCGGCAATCGCATGGGGTCGGCCACGCTGATCCTGGGAAGGGAGTAGTCGATGAGCGAGCAGCTTCCGACGCCGGAGGTCGTGATCGACCCCGACACTCGTGAGTACTGGGCCGGCACGACGCGCGGCGTGATCACCCTGCAGCGCTGCGACGACTGCAACGCGGTGATCTGGATGCCGCGGGCGATCTGCCCGGTCTGCCACAAGCAGAGCCTCTCGAGCTTCGAGGCCAGCGGCAAGGGCACCGTCTACAGCTGGACGCGCACCGCGAAGGGGCTGGCGGAGTACCGCGACGCCGGTCCGTACGTCCTGGCGTACGTCGAGCTGGAGGAGGGGCCGCGGGTGATGACCAACCTGGTCGGCTTCGACGGCGACCCCGAGATCGGCGCCGCGGTCACCGCGACGTTCGACGCGGTCGGCGACGACGCGGCGCTGCTTCGGTTCACCCCGGCGTAACCGACGACGAACGAGGGGACACCATCGTGATCGATCGTGCCGAGGTCCTCGACCGATTCGGGGCCGTGGTGGACGGCGTGACCGACTGGGACGCGCCCACTCCCGTGGCGGAGTGGCGCGCCCGCGACGTCGTCGGTCACCTCACGACCTGGCTGCCGGGTTTTCTGCAGGGCGCGGGCTTCCCGCTCGACACGCCCCCGGACGACGTGCCGCCGCCGGCCGCGTGGGCGCAGCACCGGGCGGCGGTCGAGCGGCTGCTGGCCCAGCACGGTGACGAGCCGCTGCAGCACCCGATGACGCCCGGGGACGGGACCCTCGCCGAGGGCGTCGATCGGTTCTACACCGCCGACGTATTCATGCACACGTGGGACCTCGCCCGCGCGAGCGGTCAGGATCCGCGGCTGGACGAGCAGAGCGCCTCGGAGCTGCTGTCCGGGCTACGGGCGGCGGGGCCGGCGCTGCACGAGTCCGGCCAGTTCGGCCGCCCGCGCGACGTACCGGAGGACGCGCCCGTCACCGACCGGCTGATGGCGTTCATCGGCCGGGACCCCCGGCTGGCGCTGAGCCCGCGTGCGGCACGCTACGGCTTGAACCCCATCGACCTGCGCAGCTGCGCGAGCCGGTCCTGGCCGGCTCGCTTGAGCGCGGCCACGTCGTCGGTCTCGTGGCGGCCGCGATCGGACTCGCTGTCGAGCACCTCGTTGCCGTCCGCCATCGCCGCGCGGCGGTGGATCCGCTCGGCCACGGCGTCGAAGGTCGGGGTGCCGCCGGCGGTGTAGTAGTCCGCCGGCAGCGGCGACTGCGGCAGCGCCAGATCGTCCGTGTCGTTCGGCGGGGTGGTCGGTGCCGTCGGAGCGCCCTGTGTCGGAGCGGCCGCCGTGGGGGCCGCCGGGGCCACGGCCTTTGTCTGCACCAGCTGGATCGGATTGCCGTCCGGATCGGCGATCCAGGCGACGCGCAGCCGGCCGAGCCAGTCGTGCGGAGCGCTGAGCGCCGGCGCCCCGGCAGCGGTGAGCCGCGCGACGTCGGCGTCGGTGTCCGTACTGGTCAGCACCAGCTCCACGCGGTGGCCGCCGAGGTCGGGCGTCAGCCCGTGGTCCGCGCGCGCCGCGTCCGCGTCGGCGATCCCGAGGGTGAACCCGTCCAGCGTCATCTCGACGTGCCGGACCGTCCCCGTCGCGGGGTGCCGGAACGTCTCGTGGAACCCCAGGCTGGCGTAGAACGCGCGCAGCCGAGCAACGTCGTCCGTGTACAGGTTGATCTGCGGGCTCCCGAACGTCATGGCCCCAGCCTAGGCGCGACCGGCGGCGTCCGGGACGCGCTGGAGCAGGCTCGGCGCGGTTTGCGAGAATGGCGGCACTATCCCCACGGAAGGACAGCGGATCGTATGTCGACCAAGACGGTGCAGGGCAACTACTTCGAGGACTTCGCGGTCGGGCAGGAGCTCGTGCACGCCACGCCGCGCACCGTGACCGAGGGCGACATCGCGCTGTACACCGCGCTCTACGGCCCGCGGTTCGCCGCCACCTCGGCCGCGACGTTCGCCCAGTCGATGGGGTTCGACCGGATGCCGGTCGACAGCCTGCTCGCCTTCCATATCGTCTTCGGCAAGTCGGTCCCGGAGGTGTCGCTGAACGCGGTCGCGAACCTCGGGTACGCCGCCGGCGTGTACGGCGCACCCGTGTACCCCGGTGACACGCTGACCACGACGTCCACGGTGATCGGGCTCAAGCCCAACAGCAACGGCAAGTCCGGCAACGTCTACGTCCGGTCCGTCGGCAGGAACCAGCGCGGCGAGACTGTCCTGGAGTACGTGCGCTGGGTGATGGTGCGCAAGCGCGACGAGTCCGCCGAGGTGCCCGCCGCGCAGCTGCCCGAGCTGCCGGACGCCGTGGACGCCGCGGCGCTGCAGGTGCCGTTCACCGTCGACACCGCGGCGTACGACACGGTGCTCGCCGGCAGTGACTTCCTGTGGGAGGACTACGAGGCGGGTGAGCGCATCGACCACGTCGACGGCATGACGATCGAGGAGTCCGATCACATGCTCGCCACCCGGCTGTACCAGAACACCGCCAAGGTGCACTTCAACCAGCACGCGCAGGCCCAGGAGAAGATCGGGCGCCGGCTCATCTACGGCGGCCACATCATCAGCCTCGCCCGGGCGCTGTCGTTCAACGGGCTGGCGAACGCGCAGCTCATCGTCGCGATCAACGGCGGAACGCACGCCAACCCGACCTTCGCCGGTGACACCGTGTACGCCTGGTCCGAGGTGCTCGAGAAGATCGAGCTGCCGGGCCGCACGGACGTCGGGGCGTTGCGCGTCCGCACCGTCGCGACCAAGGACCTCCCGACCGCAGAGTTCCCGTACAAGGGCGAGGACGGCAAGTACCTGCCGAACGTCGTGCTCGATTTCGATTACACCGTCGTGATGCCGCGTCGCGGCTAAGGAGGCAGCATGAGCGAGAACGCCGAGATCGCGCCGATCTGGGGGCGCGTCGAGGAGATCAAGCAGAACCTCGAGAACCTGTCGATCGATCAGGTCGCGGACGAGATGGACGCCGGGGACGAGCGGTTGCTGGTCGTCGACATCCGCGAGATCCAGGAGCGGGTCGACTCCGGCGCGATACCGGGCTCGGTGCACGTGCCGCGCGGGATGCTGGAGTTCTGGGCCGATCCGGCCTCGCCGTACTACCGCGACTACTTCACCGCCGACCGGCGCATCGTGCTGTACTGCGCGGGGGGCGGGCGGTCGGCGCTCGCCGCGCAAGCGCTCAAGGACATGGGGTTCCCGGACGTGGCGCACGTCGAGGAGGGCTTCACCGGCTGGGCCAAGGCCGGCCGGCCCGTCGAGGACGCCGCCGCGACCAGCCGCTGGGTCCGCCGCGACCGCTAGCCGCTGCATCGGTCATCAGGTCAGGCTCCTTCGACGGTCGTCGGGTCGTTCCCCTTTCACGTCGTCGAACCGGTTCACCTTCCCGGTCGTCGAGCTGGTTCACCCTCACGGTCGTCGAGCGAGCCGGAGCGCCAGCGGAGGCGACGTCGAGACGTGGTGCGCCGTCCTGTCGGCTTGCGGCGTCTCGACGTCGCTCGTTCCTCGCTCGCTCGACGACCGTGGGGAAGCTCGCTCGTCGGTGGGGTCGCTCGACGACCGGGGGGAAGCTCGCTGGTCGGTGGGGTCGCTCGGCGACCGTGGGGTGGCCGGCGTCGGGTTGGGGTGGGTCGGATGCCGCGACCCGCTGCGGTGCGCCGTGTCCGGGCGGCGCGCCCTTCGACGGTCGTCGAGCGTAGGGGTCCTTTCCCGGTCGTCGGGTCGTTTTCCTTTCGCGGTCGTCGAGCTGGTTCACCCTCACGGTCGTCGAGCGAGCCGGAGCGCCAGCGGAGGCGACGTCGAGACGTGGTGCGCCGTCCTGTCGGCTTGCGGCGTCTCGACGTCGCTCGTTCCTCGCTCGCTCGACGACCGTGGGGAAGCTCGCTCGTCGGGTGGCTGCCCTCGTGGACGTCGGCAGCTAGGCGCGTTCGAGGAGTACGAGCACCTCGTGGTGCCAGGTCTGCGGGAACATGTCGAAAAGCCGCGCCCGTGCGGGCCGCAGTGACGGCATGCGGTCCAGGTCGCGCGCCAGCGACTCGGCGTTGCACGAGGAGTACAGGACCGTGCGGACGTCGCCGCCGTCCAGGAGGCCGGCGAGCTCGCCGATACCGCGCCGCGGCGGATTCACCACGATCAGGTCCGCACCACGGTGCCGGGCGGCGTACTCGGTCGCGTCGCCGACCACGAACTCCAGCTCACCCGGCAGCCCGGCGGCGCTGATCCGCGCGCTCGCGATCGCCTCCGCCGAGCTCTCCACGCCGACGACGCGCCTGCCCGGCGCGGCAAGGTGCAGCCCGAAGCCTCCGACGCCGCAGTACAGATCCCAGACATGGGCGGCACCCGCGTCGTGCGACCAGGTCACGGCCTGGGCGTACAGCGCGTCGGCGACCGCCGTGTTGGTCTGGAAGAACGATTGCGGCCGCAGGTGCACGGTGATCGCCGACAGCGGCATCGGCATGGTCTGTTGCGCGGTGAGCGGGATCTCCAGATCGCCCTCGAGCACCGCGCGGTGCTCCGGCAGGATGTTGACCGAGACGACGTGCAGCTGCGGGAGCGCCGCACGCAGCGCCGGTAGGTGCTTGCGGATGCGGGCGACCGCCTCCTGCGAGCGCAGCACGAACCGAAGCATCAGCTCGCCGGTCGGCGACCTGGTGACCAGCAGGTTCTTGAGCTCGCCGCGCCGCGTCGAGAGCCGGTACGGCTCGATCGCGGCGAGCGTGACGAACTCCGCGAGGCGCGGCAGGACCTCCCGCAGCCCGGGCTCGTGGATCCCGCAGTCACGCAGATCGACGCCGGCGCCGTCACGGTCGAGCAACCCCAGCGTCGGCGCGGTGGTCGTGCCGCCCACCGCGAGCTTGGCCTTGTTGCGGAACCCCGACTCCGGACCCGCGAACGGCGTCGCCCACGCGTCGTCGGGGACCTGCGCGGCCAGCAGGCGGCGCACCCGGGCGTCCTTCTCCGCGAGCTGGACGTCGTACGGCGTGCCCATGAGGGTGCACGAACGGCATCGGGCGGAGTCGAAGTAGTCGCACTGCATGGCTCCACCAGGGTACGGCCCGGTCGTAGGCTGAGCGCATGAGTGTTGAGGTGAAGCTGGCGGACCTGGGCACGGCGCTCGAGGACTTCGACGTGGCGTACCTGCTGAGCGTCGGCGGCGGCCGCGTGAAGGTGGTCTGCGTCGACGTGCGGGTGGACGGCGACGTGCTGGTCATCCCGACCGCGAGCAAGGGGACGCTGCGCAACCTCGAGGGGAACGATGCCGTCACGGTGCTCTGCCCGCCGCGGGAGCCCCGAGGGCTGAGCCTCATCGTCGACGGCACCGCGGCGCCCGACGGCGACGGGTTCGTGGTACGCCCGGCCAGCGCGATCCTGCACAGGCCGGCCACGCACGCCGACGGGCCGGTCGGCTCGGCTTCCTGCGACAACGACTGCCGTCCGGTCGGCTGACCTACCTGCGGTCGTCGGCGAGCAGGCCGCCGGCGATCCAGCCGATCGCCATCGCCGGGGCCGCGGTCGCCCCGCTGGTGTGGAACGGCAGGATGGACAGATCCGCCACGCGCAGGCCCTCGGTGCCGCGCACCCGCAGCCGCTCGTCGACGACGTCCGCGGCCTGCGGGCCCATGGCGGCCGAGCCGACCGCGTGGTACACCGACAGCGCGGTCGGCGCGGGGGACACCCGCGCCGGATCGGCCACCCCCGCCAATGGATCGGTCGCGGCGAGGTCCTGCAGCAGCCGCCCGATCTCATCGTCGGCCGCCACGTCGTCGGCGCTCCGTGGAGCGAGCTCGATCAGCGCAGGGCCGTCGGGATCCGCCGCGCGCACATGGATGCGGGCCGTCGACGACGGCTTGATCCGATAACCGCCCAGGAGCACCGCGGGGTGCCGCGCCGGGCGCAGCCGCCCGCCCTCGTCCAGACCGAACGGCGCGGCCACGAGCTGCGCGCCGCCCGAGGTCGTTTCCGCGATGGCGGCAACGTCGTACGCCGGACGCGCCAGCGCCCCACCGCGGTCGACGGCATAACGGGCTGCCTGGCGGGCCAGCGCGAGGAGGGACCGGAGCTCGCTCGCTCCGCCGACCGGCTCGCGCAGCGGGATCTGCAGAGCCTGGCCGCGCTGCTCCCGCACGTTCTCTCCGACGTTCGGGCTCGGCACCCGGACGTCGATACCCGCCGCGCGCAGCCGCGCGGGATCGCCGACCCCGGACCGCTCCAGCAGCAGCGGCGTCTCGATCGTCCCGGCGCACAGGATGACCGTGCGGCCGGTCAGCTCGCCCATGCCGCCGTTCCGCTCGGCGCGGACTCCGGTCACCCTGGTGCCCTTCCACAGCAAGGATCGAGCGCTCGTGCCGGTCAGCACACGGACGTTCCCGCGCCGGCGGGCCGGCTCCAGCAGCGCCCGGGCGGCACTCATCCGGCGACCGCCGGAGATCGTCGCCGGGGTCGCACCGGACCGCGGTCCGCCCGCCGCGTTGAGATCGTCCACCCGGTGCATCCCGCGCGACTCCACCGTCTCCAGGAGCAGCTCGTCGAGCGGGTTCAGCGTCGAGCGGGTGGGCCGCACGAAGCGGCGCTCGAGCTCCTCGAACGCCTCCTCAAGCACCGCCCAGCCCCAGCCGGGGTTCCCGCCCGACTCGAGGTCGTCGTACGCCGCGGGTGCCCCGCGCAGGTACATCATCCCGTTGAGCGCCGTCGACCCGCCGAGCCCGCGGCCCCGGACCCAGTAGCTCGCCTCGCCGCCCGGTGCTGCGCGCACCGGGTAGCTCTGCAGGAGCTCGGACTCGAGAGCGAACGGGAAGGCCCGCGGGACGACGGTCGAGGGACGTCGTGTCGCGCCGCCCGCCTCGAGCACCAGCACCTGCACGGTGGGGTCCTCGCCGAGCCGGGCGGCCAGCGCGCAGCCGGCCGCACCGGCACCCACGATCAGGTAGTCGACCTGCACCGCGCCTCCCGCCTCGTTCGATGCCGTAACGCTACTGGCCCCGGGCGAGAGCGCTGCCGTTATGGTGCTGGCATGCCTCCATCGACGGCCGAGCCGCTCTCGACGACCTTGATCGGCGACGGCGGCCCGCTCACGGTCTTCCTGCACGGCCTGTTCGGGCAGGGCAAGAACTTCACGACCATCGCGAAGGCGCTCGCGCCGGGCCGCAGCTCGCTCCTGGTCGACCTGCCCAACCACGGCGGCTCGGCCTGGACCACCGACGTCGACTACGAGCAGATGGCTGCGGCGGTGGCGGCCGAGATCGCCGCCTCCGGCCGCGGGCCGGCCGCGGTCGTCGGCCACTCCATGGGCGGGAAGGTCGCGATGGTCGTGGCGCTGCGCCACCCCGAGCTGGTGGAGCGGCTGGTGGTGGTGGACATCGCGCCCGTCTCCACTTCCGGCATGTCGCAGTTCGCCGACCTCCTCGGCGCGCTGGGGGAGCTGGACCTCGGCACCCTCGGCTCGCGGTCGGAGGCCGACCGGCTGCTGCGCCGCCGGGTACCCGAGGACAGCGTCCGCGGGTTCCTGCTGCAGAACCTGCGGCACCGGGACGGACGGTGGGTCTGGCGCGCCAACCTGGATCTGCTGCGCAGCAGCCTGCCGCGGATCGGTGGCTTCCCCTCCGGGCTCGACGCCGCGCCGTACGACGGCCCCGTGCTGTGGATCGCCGGCGGCGACTCGCAGTACATCCGCGACGAGCACACCGAGGCCATGCGCGCGCTGTTCCCGCGGGTGCGCAAGGTGACCATCAAGGGCGCCGGGCACTGGGTCCACTCGGAGCAGCAGGCGGTGTTCATCGAGGTGCTCCGGCGGTTCCTCGACGGTCCGTCGTAGGTCTCCAGGGCCACCGGAGCGGCGCCGTCGCCGATAGTTAGGATCGGCAACAAAGGGAGGTGCCGATGCCGGATTCGTACTTTCGACGGCTCGCGGAACACCGCTTCCAGGCGACCGAGCACACGACCGGCGCGTGGGATCCCGGCGAGCAGCACATCGCGCCGGCCCTCGGCCTGCTGCTGCACGCGGTGGAGACAGACCGCGACGCCCGCCGCGACGACGGCCTCGTGGTGGGGCGGCTGTCCTACGACATCCTCGGCACGGTGCCGGTGGCGGACTTCGACCTCGACGTGCGGGTCGTGCGGCCCGGCCGGACGATCGAGCTTGTCGAGGCGACCCTCGCCCACGCCGGACGGGCCATCGTGCTGCTGCGGGTGTGGCTGATGAGCCGCGCGCAGACCTCCCGGTTCGCGGCCAGCCCGTTCGCCGCGATGCCGCCCCGAGACCGGATGCGGCCGTGGAGCCCCTCGTCGGTGTGGCCGGGCGGATTCATCGCCTCGGCCGAGGCCTACCGGCTCGAGCAGGAACCGGGCAGGGCGGCGTACTGGGTGCGCCCGAAGGTCGAGCTGATCGACGGCGAGCCGGTCAGCGCCCTGTCCCGCGCCGCCGGCCTGATCGACATCGCCAACGGCATGACCGTGCGCGCGAGCCCCGACGAGGTGCTGTTCCCGAACATCGACGTCACGGCCCACTTCTTCAACCAGCCGGAGGGCGACTGGCTCGGCTTCGATACGTTCGTGTCGTTCGGGTCCGGTGGCCTCGGGCTCACCCACAGCGTGCTGCACGACGAAGGCGGCCCCATCGGCGTGCTGTCCCAGGTGCTGACGGTACGGCCCAGATGACGGAGGATCAGATGACCCGAAAGACCGCCCGCGTCGACGAGCTCGCGCAGCGGCTCGCCGACTTCATGGCCGAGCATGTCTACCCGAACGAGCGTCGCTACTACCTGGAGGCTGAGCGGCTCGGACCCTGGGCGGTGTACCCCGTGATCGAGGAGCTCAAGCCGCTGGCCCGCGAAGCGGGCCTCTGGAACCTCTGGCTGCCGGCGTCCGAGTCCGAGAACGGCCTGACGAACCGCGAGTACGCGCCGCTCTGCGAGATCATGGGCCGCAGCGCGCTGGCCCCCGAGATCTTCAACTGCGCTGCTCCCGACACCGGCAACATGGAGACGATCCTGCGCTACGGCACGACCGAGCAGAGGCAGCAGTGGCTCGAACCCCTGCTGGCCGGCCAGATCAGGTCCGCCTTCGCGATGACCGAGCCCGAGGAGGCGTCGTCCGACGCCACCCAGATCGGCAGCTCGATCGTCCGCGACGGCGACGAGTACGTCGTCAACGGCCGCAAGTGGTACACGACCGGCGCCACCGACCCGCGCTGCCAGATCATCATCTTCATGGGCAAGAGCGACCCCGACAACGCCAACCCGCACCAGCGGCAGTCGATGATCCTCGTCCCGAAGAACGCGCCCGGCGTCGAGGTGCTCCGGTCGCTTCCGGTGCTCGGCTTCTACGGCGTACCCGACCGCGCGTCGGAGGTGCTGTTCTCCGACGTGCGGGTACCGGCCTCCAACATGCTGCTCGGCGAGGGCCGCGGCTTCGAGATCGCGCAGGGCCGGCTCGGGCCCGGGCGCATCCACCACTGCATGCGGCTGATCGGCCTGGCCGAGCGGGTGCTGGAGCGGATGTGCCGGCGTGCCGAGCTGCGCGCTCCGTTCGGCCGGCCGCTCAGCGAGCAGACCGTGACGCTCGAGCGCATCGCCGAGTCCCGCATTCTCATCGAGCAGGCCCGGCTGCTCACGCTGAACGCCGCGGAGATGATGGACGCGGTGGGCAACAAGGGGGCCAAGCAGCACATCGCGATGATCAAGGTCGCCGCGCCGCGGATGGCCCAGACGATCATCGACTGGGCCATGCAGGCCTTCGGTGGCGGCGGCACCGGCAACGACCACTTCCTCGCCTCGGCCTTCGGCACGGCGCGGCTGCTGCGGCTTGCCGACGGCCCTGACGAGGTGCACCGCAACCAGATCGGCCGGCTCGAGCTGCGCAAGTACCGTGACGTCGACCCGGCCCGCACCGGCGGTGGCGCGGAGGTGCTCGCGCTGGACGAGTCGCGCCGCCTGGCGGCCGAGGGCCTGTGGCCGCGCCCGACCGACGAGGGTGCCCGATGACCTCCCTACGCGCGCGCATCGCCACCCCCGCCGACCTGGCGGCCGTGCAGGACATCGAGGCGGCAGCGGACCGGGTCTTCGCGCCCGTGCTGGACGTCGCCGGCTGGGGAACGCCGCCGAGCGGCGCCGAGCGGGCCGAGACGGGCGGGTTCGTGCTCGTCGTCGGGCAGCCGGTCGTCGGGTTCGCGCACGTGGTCGAGGTCGACGGCCATCACCACCTCGATCAGGTGGCCGTCCACCCCAGCCACATGCGCCAGGGCATTGGCACCGAGCTGGTGTACGCCGCGGTCGACATGGTCGCGAGCCTGGGCGGCGGCGACCTCACGCTGATCACCTTCGCCGACGTGCCGTGGAACGCGCCGTTCTACGAGACGCTGGGCTTCGAGACGGTCGATCCGGCGCCGGCGCGCCTCGAGCCGCTGCTGGCGCGAGAACGCGCCGGCGGCCTGCACGCCGCCGGTCGTCGCGTGGTGATGAGCCGCAGCATCACCGCCGGCGTCGTGCCGCGCCCCGCGGTGAGCGTGATCCCCGTGCGCGACGGCGAGCGCGGGCTCGAGGTGTACGTGCAGCACCGGGTGCACACCATGGACTTCGCGCCCGGCGCGGTGGTCTTCCCCGGCGGCCGGGTCGACCCCATCGATGCTGAGCACCCACCCGAGGTGTCCGCCGCGGTCATGTCGGATCTGCTCGACGCCTGGCGGGACTCGACGTACGTCGGCAATGCCGAGGACCGCAGCCTCGCCGTGCGAACCATCCTGGCGACCGGGCTCCGCGAGATGGCCGAGGAGACCGGCGTCGACCTGCGGGTGGAGGAGCTGCTGCCCTGGGACGACTGGACCACGCCACCGGGATTCCCGAAGCGATTCCAGGTGCACTTCATGGTGACCGGGCTCCCGAGCGACGATCCGCGCTCGCCGCAGAACACCACCACGGAGGCGCTGGCTTCGGAGTGGCTTCCCGTGCGCGAGATCCTCGAACGCGGGCGCGGGGGAGATCTGCAGCTCATGACCCCGACGCGGGTGATCCTGCAGGAGCTGGAGGAGCTGGGGTCGGCGGATGCCGTGCTGGCTGCCCATCCGCAGCCGACGCCGGTGCACCTGGACCGCAGCGGGACCCGACCCCGCCCCAGCCGCAAGCCGGGCTAGCTCTCCCCGTCCACGCAGGAGGCCGACGTCCGGCTCAGCTCACCGAGCGGTTGCGGTTGCCGACCGGAGCGGGCTTCGTCTGCTGCACCCGGTCGCTCGGACCGTCGTCCTTGCGCGTCATGATCTCGGTGATCTCCGCCCGGATGGCCGGCCCGGGCAGCCCCCAGCCGTCGCGGTAGGAGTAGACCTCGCGCAGCGGCGACTGGCCGAGGTGCCCGTCGAGCATCGCCACATCGTCCGGGGTGATCAGCCCGGGATGCGCGACGCCGGCGGCCTCCGACACCTTCAGCAGGTCCCGGCGCAGCGTCATGACGTAGTTGGCCAGCCGGTCGGCCTTCTTCGCCGGGTCGAGCCCGTGCGCGAGCCAGGGGCTCTGCGTCGCCACCCCGGTGGGGCAGTGGTCGGTGTGGCACTTCTGGGCCTGGATGCAGCCGATCGCGAGCATGGCCTCGCGCGCGACGTTGACCATGTCGGCGCCCAGCGCGAAGGCGACGATCGCGTTGTCGGGCAGCCCGAGCTTCCCGGAACCGATCCAGACGACGCGGTCGGTGAGTCCGGCCGCCGCGAAGATCCGGTAGACCTCGCTGAACGCGACCCGGAACGGGAAGGACACGTTGTCGGAGAAGACCATCGGCGCGGCCCCGGTGCCGCCCTCACCGCCGTCGATGGTGATGAAGTCGACGCCGCGGTCTCCGGGAGCCATCCGCTCGGCCAGCTCGTGCCAGAACTCGAGGTCTCCGACGGCCGACTTGATGCCGACCGGAAGACCCGTGGCGTCGGCGATCCGCTCGACGAAGTCGAGCATCTCGTCGATGTTGCCGAACGCCGAGTGCCGCGAGGGGCTGATCACGTCCTTGCCCTGCTCGACGCCGCGGATGCGGGCGATCTCGGCGTTCACCTTCGCGCCCGGGAGGTGGCCGCCCAGACCCGGCTTCGCGCCCTGGCTGAGCTTGATCTCGATCATCCGCACCGGGGCCGACTCGACCACGGAGACCAGCTTCTCGAGACTGAAGTGCCCGTCGGCGTCCCGGCAGCCGAAGTAGCCGGTGCCGATCTGCATGACCAGGTCGCCGCCCTGGCGGTGGTGGTCGGACAGCCCGCCCTCGCCGGTGTTGTGCATGAAGCCGCCGAGCCTGGCCCCGGTGTTGATGGCGGCGATCGCCTGGGGGCTCAGCGAGCCGAACGACATCGCCGAGACGTTGACCACCGACGCGGGCCGGAAGGCCAGCCGCCGGCCGCGAGCGGCGCCGACGACCTTGGCGCAGGGCAACGGTGTCTCCTGGCCACCGTGCAGCTTGGCGTTGGGCGCCACGTCCGAGAACGTGCGCTGCTTGATGATCGGGTAGACGCCGTGCTCCATGTCGTTGTCGGTGCCGAAGCCGAAGTAGTTGTTCTCCTTCTTCGCCGACGAGTAGACCCAGCGCCGCTGGTCGCGGCTGAAGGGCCGCTCCTCGTCGTTGCCGGTCACGATGTACTGGCGGATCTCCGGACCGATGGCCTCCAGCGCGTACCGCAGCCGCGCGATGACCGGAAAGTTCCGCCGCAGCGCGTGGTCGCGTTGGATGAGGTCCTGCAGGGCCATCCCGGCGGCGCCGACGACGGGGGCGAGGGCTGCGATGGTGCGCTTCTTCATATGCCCAGCCTGCCACCGACGCGGCGTCCGCGGGGCAAGTACTACGCGAATGACGCGCCCCGCAGGTACGGTCGAGCGATGGACGCGCGCGACGTACTCATCGACGGCATCGAACGCAGCTGCGAGGTCTGCCACGGCCTGCTCGACGGCCTGACCGCCGACCAGGTCAACTGGCGACCCGGCGGCGATCACAACTCGATCGGCTGGCTGGTCTGGCACATCGCCCGCGAGCAGGACGTCCAGATCGCCGCGCTGGCCGGAAGCGAGCAGGCATGGACCGCGAAGGGCTGGGTCGACCGGTTCGCCCTGGACCTGCCCGCCGGGTCCATGGGGTACGGCCACACGGCCGAGGAGGCCGGCCGGGTCGTCGTGCACGACCCCTGCCTGCTGTCCGGCTACCTCGACGACGCGGTCGACGCGACGATCCGCTATCTGAAGAGCCTCGACGAGGGGTCCTTGCAGGACGTCGTCGACCAGCGGTGGGATCCTCCGGTGACCCGGGGCGTGCGGCTGGTCAGCGTCGTCGACGACGCATCCCAGCACGCGGGGCAGGCCGCCTACGTGCGCGGGTTGCTGCCCTGACCGAGGCGCGCTCAGGCGGGCTTGACGTCCAGGACGACGTCGAACTCGAGCAGGTTCGCGCCTTGGGCGACCGGCTTCCCGTGCTCGCCGGCGTGGGCGGCACGGGCGTCGCCGTCCCGCCACGCGGCGTACGACGCCTCGTCCGCCCAGTGCGTGACGACGAAGTAGCGCTCCTCGCCGGCCGTCGGACGCAGCAGCTGGAATCCGAGGAAGCCCGGCGACGACTCGACCGCACCCGCTCGCGCGGCGAACCGGCGCTCGAGCTCGGGTCCGGCCTGCGGCGGGACGTTGATCGCGTTGATCTTCACAATCGACATGCCCATCAGCGTAGTGAACGCGCGTCGTCGGACGTCAGGATGACGAGCTGCTGGGTCGCCCGCGTCATGGCGACGTACCGGTCGACGGCGCCCTCGATGCCGGTGCCGAAGCGCTCCGGGTCGACCAGGACCACGAGGTCGAACTCCAGGCCCTTCGCGGTCTGCGGGGTGAGCGACCGGATGCGGTCGGTGCCGAGGAACGCAGGATCACCGATCACGCATCCGATCCCGTCCTCGTGCGCGCCCAGCCAGCCGTCGACGACCGAGCGCAGCGCAGAACGGGGAGCGTGCACGACGGGCTGCCCGGTGCTGCGCACCGAGGCCGGCACGTTCGCGTCCGGCAGCAGGGCGGTGATCACCGGCGCCGCTTCCTCCATGACCTCGGTCGGCGTCCGGTAGTTGATGCCGAGCGTGCGGACGCGGACCCCGTCGAGGCCCGCACCGCGCAGCCGCTCCGGCCAGCTCTCGGTGAACCCGTGCCGCGCCTGGGCCCGATCGCCCACGATCGTGAGGCTCAGCGACGGGCAACGAGTGAGCACCATCTGCCACTCGGCGTCCGTCAGCTCCTGCGCCTCGTCGACGATGACGTGCGCGAACGGCCCCGCGAGGGGGTCGGGGGCCGCCGCGCGGACGCCGCTGTCGTCGACGAGGACCTCGCGCAGGTCGGCGCCGCGCAGCATGCGCATCACCAACAGCTCCGAGTCGTCGGCGCTGATGAGGTCCTCCACGACGTCGGACATCCGCTGCCGCTGCGCGGCGAGCGCCCGCCGGCGGGCCCGCTGCCGTCGCGGCTCGTCGGGGTCACCGAGGCGACGCCGGGCGGCATCGAGCAGCGGCAGGTCGGACGACGTCCACGCGCGGGCGTCGACCCGCTGTAGAGCGTGCACCTCGTCGCGGGTCAGCCACGGCGCGCACATGCGCAGGTAGGCCGGGACGCTCCACAGATCCGCGACGAGCTGCGCCGCGTCGATCAGCGGCCACGACCGGCTGAGCGCGGCTGCCAGCTCCTCGTCGCGCTCGAGCTGGGCGCGGACGGCGTCCACCGGCGCGTCGCCCTCGTAGGCATCCAGCAGGATCTGCACGAGCGCCTGCCAGACCGTCTCGCGTGCCGAGTTGTGCGGCGTGCCCGGCTCCACCGCATCGAAGGCCTCTGCCCAGTCGTCGGCGGTCAGCCGCAGGTCGCCCCAGTCGGTGGCCACGATGAGGTCTTCGGTCGGCGGCTCCTCGTAGAACGCGACCGCCTTCTCGATCGCGCGCACCAGCTCGGCCGTCCCCTTCAACCGGACGATCTCCGGATCGTCCTCGGTGGACGCCTGCGCGCCCTCGGGCACCAGGTCGCGCAGGGTGCAGGTCAGCACGCCTTCCTCACCTAGGCTCGGCAGCACGTCCGCGACGTAGGCGAGGTACGGCTCGTGAGGGCCGATCACCAGGAGACCGCCTCGGCGGTGGCCGAGCCGCGGGTCGGTGTAGAGCAGGTAGGCGGCGCGATGCAGGGCGACGACCGTCTTTCCGGTGCCGGGTCCGCCGTCCACCACCAGCGCACCCGCCGAGGGCGCCCGGATGATCGCGTCCTGGTCTGCGGCGATCGTGCCGAGGACGTCGCGCATGTGCGGCGTGCGGCTCGCGCCGAGGCTGGCGATGAATGCGGACTGGTCGTCGAGTGCCTCCGGCGGGGTGCCGGTGTCGGTTGCGAAGACCTCGTCCCAGTAATCGGTGATGTGGCCGCGCGTCCACCGGTAGCGCCGCCTGCTCAGCAGCCCCATGGGGTGGGCGTGGGTCGCCGCGAAGAACGGCTCGGCGGCCGGTGATCGCCAGTCCACGAGGAGTCGTCGGCCACTGCCGTCGCCGAGGCCGAGGCGACCGACGTACACCGGCTCGGACCGGCCGGCGAGGACCATCCGGCCCAGGCACAGATCGACCCCGTAGCGGCGCAGCGTTCGCAGCCGGGCCGTCAGGTGCCGGATCTCGTCGTCCCGCTCGAGCGCGTCCGGTCCGTCCCCGGCCACGACCTTCCGCTGCTCGGCGAGCCGGGCGGACAGCGTGGCCGTCGACTCCTCCAGGCTGCGCGCGATCGCGGCGAGGTGCCGTTCGTCGGTCTCCACGAGGGTTGGCTCGGTCTTCCGGGCGAGGCGGTCCGGGAGGCTGAAAATGCTGCTGGGAAAGGGATCCATGGCGTCGGCTCCGATCTGAAGAGGTCACGATAGACCACGATCGCGAGGTTCATGAGGCGCCGGAAAACCTGCTATAACTAAGGTGAGGGGCATGGGCCCCGAAGAGGACGAGCGCGCCCACATCATCCCCCGGCTCAGGGCCGCGGGGTGCGTGTACGCGGAGCAGGAGGCAGCCCTCCTCTGCGACGCCGCACCCGATCGCGAGGCGCTTGCGCTGCTGGTCGAGCGGCGCGTGGCCGGTGAGCCTCTCGAGCACGTCCTCGGGCACGTCCGCTTCTGCGGCCTGCAGCTCGTCGTCCGTCCGGGAGTGTTCGTGCCGCGACAGCGCACCGCGCTGCTGGTCGAGCACGTGGCACGGGGCCTGCCGGCCGACGGCGTCCTCGCCGACCTGTGCACCGGTGTCGGCGCCGTCGCCGCGGCTGTGCGCGTCGCGCGGCCGGAGGCGCGGATCTTCGCCGCGGACGTCGACCCCGCGGCGATCGCCTGCGCCGAGGTCAACCTGCCCGGCGCGTGGGTGGGGATCGCCGAGCTGTTCACCGGGCTGCCGGCCGAGCTCGCCGGCCGCATCGACGTCGTGAGTGCGAACGCCCCCTACATCCCGGACGCGGAGCTCGCGCTGCTGCCGCGCGAGGCGAGATCGTACGAGCCGGCGCGGGCGTTGCTCGGCGGCGCGGACGGCCTGGCGCTCCATCGCCGGATCGTCGCGGAGCTGGGCGCTTGGCTTCGGCCCGGCGGGTGCGCCGTCCTGGAGGTGAGCCCGCGCCAGTGGCCGAGGGTCGCGGACCTCGCGCACCGGCACGGATACGCCGTGGAGTTCCGGCAGGACGGGGACGGCGGTCAGGTGGCCGTGCTGCGCGCCGCGCGGAGCAAGGCGCCGGCGTCGAGCAGCGCGAAGCCGGCCGCGCTGTAGAACGGGACCGAGCCGCGGCCCACGGCCACGCCCGCTCCCAGGGCGGCCGCCGACGCGCCCCACCCGGCGACCTCGGAGGGCGTCAGGCCGCCCTCGGCCAGGGCGGCGACGCTGGACACCCCGAGCGACGTGGCGGCCGCGACGCGCAGCTGCCTCGCGCTGAGCCGGTGCGGCAGCCCGCGTACACCGGTCCGCCGGTCGTCCTCGAGGTCGGGCAGGACGTTCAGCAGATGGGCGGCCACCCCGAGGAGCGCGCCCGCGACCGAGCGGGTGGCGGGCGCGAATCGTGACGGATTCGCGTAGAGCGTGGCAACCTGGGGGAGCGCGCCGAAGGCTACGGCGTACGGCACGAACGAGAAGACCGTGCGCTTGAGCCCGACGTTGTACGCCCACCCCGAGCCGACGACGAGGACACCATGGACCACACCAGCGCGCCGTCCGGCCCGCACGGACAGCGCGGCGGTGCTCAGGGTGGCCGTTCCACAGGCGACCGCGACCGGCAGCGTGAGGCGGGCGTCGGTCACCAGGGGCTTGTCGACGCGCCGCACCGTCCGGTCGCGCCGCGCGTCGATCAGGTCGTTGCTCCAGCCGATCGAGAGCTGGCCGCTCAGGACGCTGCCCACCAGGCTGAGCAGCCGCCGGCCGCGCAGCCCCGCGGTCCAGCCGAGCAGCGCGGCGAGGCCGGTCACCACACCGGTCGGACCGGGATGGCTCGCGGCGGCGACGAGGCGGGCGGTGCGCCAGGCGGGCATGCGCTCAGGCTAGCCGAGCAGCCCCTGGCCGGGATCCTCGCTTGCCGCGGCGTGACCGCGCCGCACCGGTATGCGCAGGACGAGCTGAGCGAGCAGGTCGCCGCGCTGCTCGGCTGCGACGACAGACAGCGGACCCTGCTGCGGCGGCTGCACGCCAACGCCGGCGTCGACTTCCGCAGCACGGCGCTCCCCATCGAGCGGTACGCCGCCCTCGACGACTTCGGAGCGGCCAACGACGCCTTCATCGAGAGCGCCGTCGAGCTCGGCGTGCGGGCCGTCGGTGCGGCCCTCGAGGCGGCCGGCCTAGAGCCGCGCGACGTCGACCTGTTCGCCTGCGCCACCGTCACCGGGCTCGCGGTTCCGTCCCTCGACGCGCGCATCGCCGCCCTGCTGGGCATGCGCACCGACGTGAAGCGGCTGCCCATCGTCGGCCTGGGCTGTGTGGCCGGCGCCGCCGGGGTCGCTCGCGTGAACGATCATCTGCGTGGGCGGCCGAACGAGACCGCCGTGCTGCTGGCGGTCGAGATCTGCAGCCTGACCGTGCAGCGTGACGACCTCTCGCCGGCGAACCTCGTCGCCAGCGGGCTGTTCGGTGACGGTGCCGCCGCCGCGGTGCTCACCGGGGGCGACCGCGCCGACCGCTCGCCGGTGCGGATCGTCGACAGCCGCAGCAGGCTGTACGCCGGGACCGAGCAGGCGATGGGCTGGACGGTCACCGGCGCCGGCCTGCGGATCGTGCTCGGCGTCGAGGTTCCCGAGCTCGTGCGCCGCGAGGTGGGCCCGGACGTCGACCACTTCCTGTCGAGCCACGGCCTGCGCCGCGCCGACATCGGCTGGTGGGTCGCACACCCCGGCGGACCCAAGGTGCTCGAGGCGATGCAGCAGGCCCTCGGCCTGGACCGCGGCGACCTGGCGGTCACCTGGCGATCGCTCGCGGACGTCGGCAACCTCTCGTCGGCGTCCGTGCTGCACGTGCTGGCCGATACCCTGCACCACCGGCCGCCCGAGCCGGGGGCCCTGGGCCTGATGCTCGCGATGGGGCCCGGATTCTGCCTCGAGATGGTGCTGCTCGAGGCGGCGGACCGCTCGTGAGCGAGGTGTGGTTCACCGCGCTGGTGCTGGCCGTCGGCCTCGAGCGGGTGGCCGAGCTGATCGTCAGCTCGCGCAACGCGGCGTGGTCGCTCGCGCGTGGCGGTGTCGAGTCCGGGCGTGGCCACTACCCGTTCATGGTGGTGCTGCACACCGGTCTGCTGGTGGCCGCGGTCGCCGAGGTGTGGCTGCTCGATCGCCCGTTCCGCTGGTGGGGCTGGGTGGCGCTGGTCGTGGTGCTGCTGGCGCAGCTGCTGCGCTGGTGGTGCATCAGCACTCTCGGGCGTCAGTGGACGACGCGGGTCGTCGTCGTGCCGGGCGCCCGGCGCGTCGGTTCGGGCCCGTACCGGTTCGTCGCGCACCCCAACTACGTCGCCGTCGTGGCCGAAGGCGCCGCGTTGCCGCTGGTCCACTCGGCCTGGATGACCGCGCTGGCGTTCACCGTCCTCAACGCGGTCCTGCTGCGGACCCGGCTGGCGGCGGAGCGTGCGGCGCTGCGCGAGCTGGTATGAGCGTCGACCTGCTCGTCGTCGGCGGCGGACCGGTCGGGCTGGTGACCGCGCTGCTGGCCTCCCGCGCCGGGCTGTCGGCGGAGGTCGTCGAGGCCCGCCGGCCGCCGATCGACAAGGCGTGCGGCGAGGGGCTGATGCCGGCCGGCGTCGCCCGGCTCGCGGCTCTCGGGATCGACCCGCCCGGCATGCCGATCCGCGGCATCCGCTACCAGGCGGGGGAGCAGGCCGCCGAAGCTCGTTTCCGCGGCGGCCCGGGCCGGGGCGTACGCCGCACCGTATTGATGGCGGAGCTCGATCGCGCGGCGTCCGAGCACGGCGTGCCGGTCCGCCGCGGCACCGTCGTCGGCGTCGTCGCGGGGCCGAGCGCGGTCACCGTGCACTTGCGCGACGGCGCCGCCCGCACCGCGGCGTACGTCGTGGGCGCCGACGGCCTGCACTCGACGCTCCGCCGCCTCTCCGGGCTCGGGTCGGGCGACCCTCGTGTGCGGGCTGCCGGGGGTGGACGCCGGTGGGGCGTGCGGCAGCACTTCGCGGTACCGCCGTGGAGCGAGCTGGTGGAGGTGCATTGGGCGCGGCATGCCGAGGCCTACGTGACGCCGGTCGCGAACGACCTGGTCGGCGTCGCCGTGCTCAGTGCCCGGCGCGCGCCGTTCGCGACGCAGCTCGCGTGGTTCCCCGAGCTGCGGGAGCGGCTGGTCGCGGCGGAGGCCGGACGCCCTCGGGGTGCCGGGCCGCTGCGCCAGCGCACCCTCGCCCGCAGCCGCGGCCGCGTCGCGCTCGTCGGCGACGCGGCCGGCTATGTCGACGCGCTGACGGGCGAGGGCCTGAGCGTCGGCTTCGCGCAGGCCGCCGAGCTGGTCGACGCCCTGCGGCGGGGGTCGCTGCGGGACTACGAACGACGATGGCGGCGCGTTGTCCGCCGCAGCAGCCTGCTGACCGGCGGGCTGCTGGCGGCGTCGCGATTCCCGCCGTCGCGGCGGTTGATCGTCCCTGCCGCGCAACGCCTGCCGGCGGTGTTCGGCGCGCTCGTGAACACCGCGGCGCGCGGCTGAGCGCTCAGCCCAGCCGCTGCGCGAGTGCGACGATGATGCCCTCGGGGCCGCGCACGTAGGCCATCCGCCAGATGCCTCCGTACTCGCCGATCCCGCCGACCAGCCGGTACCCATCGGCTCCGACGCGGTCCACGGCTTCCTGGATGTCGTCGACCTCGAGCGCGACGCTCCGGATGCCCAGCCAGGTCGCCATCGCGTCGGGGTCGCCGGGCACGTGCGCGGGCCGCTCGAAGCTCGACAGCTCGACGGAGCTGCCACCCCCCGGCGGGCTGAGCATCACGATCTCGGTGCGCGCGCCGGGGATGCCGGTCACCGTGTCCAGGAAGGCCCCCTCCACGGCGGTCCGCCCCTCGACCTCGAGGCCGAGCGCCACGAAGAAGGCCGTCGCGGCGTCGAGGTCGGCGACCGTGATGCCGACGTGGTCGAGGCGCGGGCTGCGGTCCACGGAGGCGGCCCGTCAGCGTCCGAGCGAGTAGTTGAACGCCCGGATGTCCTCCGCCGTCGAGTCGTTGACCTCCGGAGCGCTCGCGGGCGCGACGAGCAGGTCTGCCGCGTGGGTCGTGCCAGGCACGATGCGGCCGCGCGCGCTCACGCCCGCCGCCCACAGCTTCTGCAGGAAGCTCAGTCCCTCGTCGCGGAGCGGGTCGAGCTGGTTCACCGAGATGACCGTGGGCGGGAAGCCCGCGAGATCCTCCGACGAGGCGTACCACGGCCACGCGGTCGGCTCGGTCCGGTTGGCCCCCTGCGGGTCGTACGCCGCGACCAGCAACGCCATCATGTCGGTACGCAGGAAGTAGCCGTTGTTCTCGAACAGCGAGGTGAGCTCGGCCGGCGGGTCGTCGTACGCGCCGGAGATGTAGGGGCATTCGGCGTAGAGGCCGGCGATGCGGTCGATCCAGCCTTCGCGGTCGGCCCGGATCGCCGTCGCGAGCGTCAGGTTGCCGCCGCCGGACTCTCCGGAGACGATCAGGTGGCTGATGCCGAGCTCGTCGGCGTGGTCGAGCGTGTGACGCAGGCCGGCGACGCAGTCGTCGAGACCCGCGGGGTAGGGGTAGGGGCCGAGTGCGCCGGCGCCGTTGCGGTACTCGACGCCGACGACGACCATGCCCGCGGCGGCCTGGCGGTCGCGCCACCACACGTACTCCGGGTTCGCCGCCGCCAGCAGCACCATGCCGCCGCCGTGGATGTGGTACACGCCCGGGAGCGGCCCCTCGGCGTCCGCCGGCCGGTGGATGTACAGCGTGATCTCGTTGTCGCCGTCCCCGCTCAGCGTCCGGGTCTCGCGGACGACGCCCCGCACCGGCGGCACCTTCTCGAAGATGCCGGCGAACAGCCCCGCGAAGCCGACCTCCGCGGCGTCCACGAAGCCGAGGACCTGCTCGGTCGGCGCGTCCGGTCCGAACGGCGGGGGCTCGCCGTTGGTGTCCAGCCCCACCGCGGCGAGAGTGGCGAGGATGCGCGGATCCATCCGCGGGTCGGTGGCGATGGTGCGGTTCGGGTCGCCGAGACGACCCGGGAGCTGCGGTGTGGTCACGGTCACTCCTGACGTCGGTGGTCGTCAGTCAAGCACTATTGATCCAAGGCGTCGAGCCGCTCCGCGACATCCGCCGGGAAGCCCCCGGTGGCCAGCGGCCCCCACCGGGTCGGGGTGAGCCGCAGCAGGGACTTGTTCTGCACGCGCATCGCCGCGCGGTACTCCGCCCAATCGGGGTGCTCCCCGGCCAGGCAGCGGTAGTAGTCGACCAGCGCGTCCTCGGCCTCCGGCATGTGCAGCACCTCGAGGTCGCCGTCGATCTGCACCCACGGTCCCTGGAACTCGTCGCTGAGCACCAGCACGGAGCCGCGCGCCCGGCGCTCGGCGTTGCGCGTCTTCGCGCGCGCCGGGTAGGTCGAGGAGATGATCCGTCCCTCGTGATCGACCCCGCCGGTGACGGGGGAGAGCTGTGGACGGCCGTCCGCACGCTCGGTCACCCAGATCATGTGGTGGCGTGGGCGGACGAAGTCGAGCAGCCCGGTGAGGTCCACCTTCGTGTTCGTTGCGACAGTTCTGGCCATGCGGCCAGTCTTGCACTGCGCGCGAGCGAGATCACGCGAGGCGTGGTTGGAGATCGCGATGTACGCGGGGGAGACTGGAGCCGACTTCGCTTCGCCCGTCCCGTTCGAGGAGCCCCATGGCCGCCAAGGCGCCGACCATCTTCGCCATCGCCAACCAGAAGGGCGGCGTCGCGAAGACGACGACGACCATCTCGCTCGGTGTCGCGCTGCACGACCTGGGCTTCCGAGTGCTGCTGGTCGACCTCGACGCGCAGGCGTGCATGACGTTCTCGCTCGGGACCGACCCGGACGCCCTCGAGGTCTCCGTGCACGAGGTGCTGACCGGGGGCCGCGGGGCCGCCGACGCCATCGTGACGACCGAGGACGGCCCCGATCTGCTGCCGGCGAACATCGACCTGGCGGCGGCCGAGGCCATGCTGCTGACCCGCACCGGCCGCGAGTACGCGTTGCGGACCGCGCTCGACGATCTCGCCGAGGCCGGCGCGGCGTACGACTTCATCCTGCTCGACTGCCCGCCCTCGCTCGGCGTCCTGACCGTCAACGCGCTGACCGCGGCCGGCGAGGTGATCGTGCCGCTGCAGTGCGAGACCCTCTCGCACCGCGGCGTGGGGCAGCTGCTCGAGACGATCGCCGACGTCCGGAAGATGACCAACCGTGCTCTGCGGCTGCGCGGTGTCATCCCCACCATGTTCGATGGCCGTACGACGCACTCGCGGGACGTCCTGGCGGACGTCGCCGAGCGGTACGACGTCGCCGTCCTGGAGCCGCCGATCGCGCGGTCGATACGGTTCGCCGAGGCGCCGGCCGCCGGTCGGTCCATCCTGCGGTCCGGCGGCGGCCGCACCCGAGGCGCGGCGGCGTACCGCGAGCACGCAGAGGCGTTGGCCGGCGGCCGACGGAAGGGACGATGATGGCGAAGCACACCGATTTCGGCCGGCTCGGGCGCGGCGGCCAGGCGGCCCCGACGCGTCGCAAGGACGCCCGGGCGGCGCTGTTCACCGAGCAGCCGGAGACCCTGCCGGTCGACGCGGCCGAGGACGTCGCACCGGCTCACCGTGCCGAGCCCGCGGTCGTGGCGACCGCTCCGGCGCCGGAGGTGCCGGACCAGCCGCCGTCCGGCGCGCTCGACGCGGGATGGTTCGTGCTGGACTGCTCGGCGTGCCACACCCCCTCGCGGATGGGGCTGCTCGCGCTGATGTTCGCGGCCGTGCCGAGCGTCCACGTGCCGTTCCTGCGCCCCGACTACCCGTCGCTGATGCGCTGCCCGCGCTGCCACGCCTACCGCTGGGTCAACGTGCGGTTCGACCTCGACCTCTGATCGGTGACCGGGAAGGTGGCATGCCGATGCGGCTGAGCGACACGGCGGCGACGGGCCGCCTCGAGGCGGCCGAGCACGGCGTGCTCGGCACGGTGCATGCCGAGCGGGGCGTCGACACGGTCCCCGTCGTGTACGCCGTCGACGGCGGCGCGGTGGGCATCCCGATCGACCGGATCAAAGGCAAGCGGGCCGGTCTGCTGCAGCGGGAGCGCAACCTCTCCGCAGATCCTCGCGCGAGCCTGCTCGTCGAGCACTGGGACCGCTCGGACTGGAGCCGCCTGTGGTGGGTGCGCGCGACGCTGCGGTGGGATCCGACCCCGGGAGCGATCCGCGAGGACCGGCTGTCGAGCAGGCTCGCGGAGCGGTTCGAGCAGTATCGCGACGCACCGTTCGACCGGATCCTGGTGCTTCGTGTCGTCGCCGTTGCCGGCTGGACGGCCAGGCGTGCGGCGGGCGGTACACCGTGATGCGGTCGCGCCACCTGAGCTGCGTCGTCGCCGCGTCTCCGGAGGCCGTCTACCGCTATGCCGCCGACCCGGACAACCTGCCGAGGTGGGCTGCCGGGCTGGCCGCGGCCGAGGTCCGGCGCGACGGTGACGACCTCGTGGTCTGCTCGCCGATGGGCGAGGTGCGGGTTCGGTTCGTCCCCCGCAACGACCACGGGATCCTGGACCACGAGGTCGTGCTGCCGACGGGGGAGAGGGTGCTGAACCCGATGCGGGTCGTGGCGCACCCGCACGGCGCGGAGGTCCTGTTCACCGTGCGCCAGCTGGGCATGACCGACGAGGAGCTCGAGCGCGATGCTGCCGCGGTGGAGCGCGACCTCGACGCGCTTCGCCGCATCGTCGAATCCCAGCGCTGAGGGCGGTACGTCCGGCATTCTGGCTGCGCGTGCCTCTTGATCTGTTGCATCCAACATGTATTCTACGTCTGGTCGTGGACGGATCGAGGCCGCCACCCGAATCGACGTAGGTGGTGCCGCGTGACCCGCACGACCCGTTCCCGACGCAAGCTCGTCGCCGCCCAGCTGTTCTCCGGTGCCGGTATCGCCTCCGGCTACGCGGTGGGCGGGCTGCTGGCCGAGCAGATCTCCGGCTCCACCGCGATGGCCGGGTTCGCCCAGATGAGCGTGATCCTGGGCGCGGGCCTCGTCGCCTATCCGCTCGCCGCGCTGGCCGGACGGCGTGGGCGGCGCGTCGCGCTGAGCCTCGGCTTCGGTCTCGGCGTCCTCGGTGCCGCCATCGTGCTCATCGCGGTCGCCGCGCAGCTCCTGCCGCTGTTTATGCTCGGCATGATGCTGTCCGGGTCGTGCACGGCCGCGGGTCTGCAGGCCCGCTACGCGGCGGTCGACGGCGTGCCTCCCGCCGGCGCCGGGCGGGCGATGTCGATCGTCGTCTGGGCGACCACGGTCGGGTCGGTGCTCGGTCCGAACATCACCGAGCCCGGAGCGCGGCTGGGTGCGGCGCTGGGCCTGAATCCGCTCGCCGGACCGTACGTGATCTCGATGAGCGCCTTCGCGATCGCGTCCCTGATCGCCGCCACCCTCGGCCGCGAGACCAGGACGCAACCGTCGATGAACCGCGCCTCGGTCGAGCCCGGCGGGAGAGCGCCTCGACCGCTGCGGCTCGGGGCCGCCCTACGCCATGCGCTGGCGCATCCAGTCGCGCTGTTCGCGATGGTCACCATCGTCACCGGCCAGATGATGATGACGAACGTCATGGTCATGACGCCCGTGCACATGGACCACCAGGGGTTCGCGCTCGGCACCATCGGGATCGTCGTGAGCGTGCACATCGCCGGCATGTACGCGTTGTCGCCGATCTTCGGGTGGGCGGCCGACCGCTGGGGGCCGCTCGTCGTGATCGCCTGCGGGGCGGCCGTCTTCGCGGTGACGATCGCCCTCGGCGTGATCGATGCGACGGCGCCGGTGTCGTCGATGGGCCTGCTGACCACGGCGCTCCTGCTGCTCGGCGTCGGCTGGTCGATGTTCCTGATCGGCGGCTCGGCCTTGCTCACGGCGTCCGTCCCGAGCGAGGCGCGAGTCCCGCTGCAGGGTGCTTCCGACTCGGCGATGAACCTCGGTGGCGCCGTGATGGCCGCCAGCGCCGGGGCGGTCCAGGCGGCCGGCGGCTTCCTGTGGATCAATCTCATGGCGACCGCCGTCCTGCTGATCACCCTCCTCTTCGGCGCCCGGGCGCTGCGCGGCGGCGCGCGGGGGAGCGTACTGCCGGGCGGCGCAGCAGCCGGGTCGCCCGCGCTGTCGGAGCCGGTAGGCTAGCCCCGCGGCCGGACCGGCCCCACGGACGGCGAGGAGCGGATCGGTATGGCCAGCGCAGATCCCAGCGCGTCGGAGCGCGCCTATCAGCAGCTCCGTGGTCACATCCTCGACCACACGTACGCACCTGGCACGATGCTCGGCGAGGCGGCGCTGGCCGTCGAGCTCGGGATGAGCCGAACGCCCGTGAGAGTCGCGCTCGCCCGCCTGCAGGACGAGGGGTGGATCGTGGTCTACCCCAAGCGCGGCGCGCTCGTGCAGGGCGTCACCGATCGGACGGCCGCCGAGCTCGCCGACGCGCGCTTCGTCCTGGAGACGACGGCGATCGACCGCGCCACCCCCGCACGGCGCCGCGAGCTGGCGGGTCCGCTGGCCGACTCCGTCGAGGCGCAGCGCGCCGCCTTCGAGGCCGGTGATCTCCGGCAGTTCATCGACCTGACCCTGCGCTTCCATCGGTCCTTCATCGAAGCCGGCAGCAACGCCGTGATGCTGGAGCTCTACGACCGGCTGTCGGATCGCCACCGGTTCGTCCTGTTCGGGTCCGGAGACCGGCTGCTGAAGCGTTGCGCCGACATCATCGCCGAGCACCAACGCCTGGTCGATCGGCTTCGGGCCGGCGACGCGCGCGGGTTCACCGAGACCCTGCGGGCACACATCGCCGAGACCAATGCCACCCCCATCCGGCTGTTCGGCAGTGACAGCGGCAAGAGCAGCTGAGCAGCCCGGAACCGCACAGAACCGAGCGATCCTGTGCGATAGTCGCCTTACCCGACGCTATTGAAGGGTGGAGCGATGGCAGCTAACGACGTGCCGCTGTGGCGGCAGGCATTCAACAAGGCAGAGCGCGCGGTCGGCGAGCCGATGGAGAAGGCGATCGACACCCGGCAGTTCGCCGACGCGATGTCGCTCGGGGCCAAGGTCAGCCGGGGCGTGCGACGACAGATCTACGGCACGGTGAATCGCACGCTGCATTTCGTCGGGCTGAGCACGCTGAAGGACACTCGGGACATCTCCCGCCAGCTCGGCCGCGTGCACGCGCAGCTGCGGGAGGTCATCACCCAGCTGGAGTACCTGGAGGAGCGCGAACGCGGGCGTGAGACGGGGGAGCCGGGCACCGCGCCGCCCTCGGTGACGAAGTCGGCTCCTGCGAGGAAGACGGCCCCGGTCAAGACGGCGGCTCCTCCGCGGCGGACGGCACCGGCCCGGAAGACGACGCCGGCGAAGAAGTCGGCAGCGCCGGCCACGAACGCGCGTACGCCACGCGCGGTGGACGGGGAAGGGGAATGACATGGCCCGCACCTTCGGCACGCCGGACCTCGTGGGCGCGATCAGGCGGGAGCTCAGCACCGCGACCAACCGTGCCCGAAACGGCATCAGCTACCTCACGATGGACAAGAGCGAGGGCCTGAACCCCACTCCCCGCGTGCTCGTCGGGAGCCGCGACAAGGTGAGGCTCTGGAAGTACCCGAGCAAGAACCGGCGGCACGCCGAGCCGATCGTGGCGTTCCTCGGGCTGGTGAGCCGGCCCTACGTGTTCGACCTGCTGCCGGGCAAGAGCTTCGTCGGTCAGCTGGGGGACGCCGGGTACGACGTCTACGTGCTCGACTGGGGCCAGCCCGACCACGAGGAGTCCGCGAACTCCATGGAGACGTACGTCGACTTCTACCTGCCGCGGGCGTTCAAGATCGCCCAGCGCGACAGCGGAAGCCCGGGCATCCACGTGATCGCGTACTGCTTCGGCGCGATCTTCGGCCTGATGTACCAGGGAAGCCGGGGCAACTCGCCGATTCGGGCGCTGACCACGCTGGCGGCACCGGTCGACTTCCGGAAGATGCCGGTCTACACCCAGCCGTTCCAGGACGGCTCGATCCGCCCGCGGGACGTCATCACCGACGAGGGCATCGTGCCGGCCGCGGTCGTGGCCCGCACTCTGGCGATGCGGACGCCGACCTACGACGTGACCCAGGCGGTCGGGTTGTGGGAGAAGCTCGCCGGTGACCCGAAGTCGGGTGCGATCGAGGCGCACGCCGCGATGACCGGATGGGTGCGCGACCACGTGAACTTCCCGGGCGTCGCGTTCGAGCAGTTCGTGCGCGACTTCCTCAACGGCAACGGCTTCGTGAACCGCACGGCACGCGTCGGCAACCGGCCGGTCGCGCTGGACAGGATCGACATCCCGATCCTGTCGGTGGTCGCCGAACGCGACGACCTGGTGCCGCCGGCCGCGTCGTACCCGCTCCGCGATCTCGTGCCGGAGGGCGTCTACAACGAGGTCGTGCTCCCGGCCGGGCACGTGGGACTGGTGCTCGGAGGGACGGCCAAGAAGATCACGATCCCCGCGATCGTGGACTTCTTCAGCAGCCACAGCAGCGAGCTGGGGGAGCGGGCATGACGATCCGTACCTGCGAGCCGGGCGACCAGGAAGCGCTGGAGGCCTTTCTGAGAACCATTCCCGAGCAGGAACGCGCGTTCCACAAGGCCGAGGGCGCGGACGCCGCGCTGGCCGCCGAGTGGTCGTCGCAGCGCGATCCGTTGCGGCTGGTGGACGTCGCTGACGACGGCGTCGTGCGCGGCATGATCGGCATCCGCCGCGGCCGCGGCATGTCGGCGCACACCGGCGAGATCACCCTCCTCGTCGACCCGGCCTTCCGGCAGCAGCAGATCGCCACGAACCTCGTCGTGGCCGCCATCGGCGAGGCGCTGAAGGCGGGGTTGTCGCACGTCTTCGTCGAGGTCACCGCCGAGCACACCGCGACCGTGGGCATGTTCCGCAAGCTCGGCTTCGAGGCCGAAGCGTTGCTGCAGGGCTTCATCAAGAGGCGGGACGGCGAGCTGCAGGACCTCATCATGATGACCAACCGCCTGGAGGAGAACTGGGCTGCCGCGCAGCTGGTCGGCCTGGAGACCGGCGACGCCATGGCGTGAGCCGCGGATCGCTCGCGAAGGGGCATTTAGGCCCTGGCCGCCGCCCCCTGATTGCGCGATGCTCCTGGCACGGGTCCTCGAGCGAGGACGGTGAGGGGGACGCAGATGGCACCCATCGTGGTGGGCTACGACGGGCTGGAGGATGCCGAGCACGCGCTGACGTGGGCGGTCGCCGACGCCGCGGCACGAGAGCGGCCCCTGCGGCTGGTCTGCGCCTATCCCTCCGCATCGGACATCGGACCCGTACCGGGCTACGGCGAGCAGCTGCTCAGCGAGCTGGAGGTGGTCCGTGCCGGCGCCGCCCAGGTGGTCGCCGGCGGCGCGCGCAGGGTCTCGGAGCTCGCGCCGGAGGTCAGCGTCACCACCCGCGCGGAGCAGGGCTCGGCAGCGGCCGTCCTGCTCGAGGAGTCCGCGAGCGCGGCGGTGATGGTGCTGGGCTCGCGGGGCCTGGGGGCGGTCGGCGCGTCCTTCCTCGGGTCGGTGGGGACGGCCGTGGCGGCCCGCGCGGCCTGCCCCGTCGTCGTGGTCGGCGAGAAGACGGAGCACGGCGGTTCGGGTACCGAGGTGGTCGTCGGCATCGACGGATACGCCGACTCGCAGGCCATCCTCGACTTCGCCTTCGACCACGCCAGCTGGCACGGCACTCCGCTGCGCGCGGTGCTCTGCTGGCACCGGGATGCATTGAGCGCGCTCGGCTGGTCGGCCGCCGCGGTACCGGAGAAGACCGAGGCGTGGCTCTCGGAGGCGCTGGCCGGCTGGCAGGAGAAGTACCCCGACGTGCGGGTGCGCACCAGCGTGCTGCGCGATCGCCCGGTCGTGGGTCTGCTTGCCGCCGGTCGTGGTCAGAAGCTGCTCGTCGTCGGGTCGCGCGGTCGGCATGCCCTGGCCGGGACGCTGCTCGGATCGGTCAGCCAGGGAGTGCTGCACCACGCGACCTGCCCGGTGGCCGTCGTGCCGGTGCGCTAGCCGAGCCGGCGCCGGTCCCGCTGTTTCCCGGGCGGACCGCGCCGGCGCATGCTTTCGCCCGATCCGGGTACGAAGGTCCCTACCGGTCACGAGACGACCCGGCGAGGCTGGGACTGGAGCGGTGGCACCTGTGGGAATCACGGAGACGGGGTGGATGCCGTGGCGCGAGACGAGTACGTCGACCGCGTCGATGCGGGCCGGCGGCTCGCGGAGCGGCTGCGCAGCCTGCGCGGGCAGCACGTCGTCGTGCTGGGTCTGCCGCGCGGCGGCGTCCCGGTCGCCTTCGAGGTGGCGCGGTCGCTCGGTGCGCCGCTGGACGTGATCGTCGTCCGCAAGCTCGGCCTTCCGACGCATCCCGAGCTCGCGATGGGGGCTATCGGCGAGGGCGGCTACCGGGTGGTCGACCGCGAGCTGATGGCGCGTGCCGGCGTCCGGGACGCCGAGCTCGCGCAGGTCGAGGCCCGCGAGCGCGCCGCACTCGACTCGCGGATCGAGCGGTACCGTCACGGGCGTTCACGTGCCGATCTGCGCGGAGCCACGGCGGTGATCGTCGACGACGGCATCGCCACGGGCCGCACCGTCGAGGTCGCCTGTGCCGCGGCGCGCCGGCTGGGCGCCGCCCGGGTCGTCGTGGCCGTGCCGGTCGGGCCCGTCGAGGCGCTCGAGGGCCTGCCGGGGGCCGACGAGGTGGTCGTCGCGCGCACGCCCGACCCCTTCCTGGCGGTGGGCCGTCACTATCGCGACTTCGACCAGACGACCGACGACGAGGTGGTGCGGCTGCTCGATGCGGCCGCCGAGATCGGCGCCGATGAGAGAGGACGGCCGCGATGAGCTGGGAACCTTCGACCAGTCGGACGATCGATCGCGAGGCGCTGGCGCAGGTGCGCGCGCTGGCCCGGCCGCTCAGCGGTCCGAACGATCTCGAGGCCGTCGTGAACCGGTTCGCCCCGGACCGCTTCGTCTGCATCGGCGAGGCGTCGCACGGGACGCACGAGTACTACAGCTGGCGCGCTCAGCTGACCCGGCGGCTGATCGAGGAGAAGGGCTTCACCTGGATCGGCGTGGAGGGCGACTGGCCGGACTGCTGGCGCATCAATCGATGGGTCCGCGGAGAGCAGGACCAGGCGCTGGATGCGCGGGGGCTGCTCGCCGGCTTCCAGCGCTGGCCGACGTGGATGTGGGCGAACGAGGATGTCGCGGACTTCCTGGACTGGCTGCATCGGTGGAATCTGGGCCGTCCGACCGAGCGACGCGTCGGGTTCTACGGCTTGGACGTCTACTCGCTGTGGGACTCACTTCGCGCGATCAGGACCTGGCTCGATGCCTACGCGCCGGAGGCGGTGAGCGCCGCAATCCATGCGTGGCAGTGCTTCTGGCCGTACGGCGAGGACCCGCATCGCTATGCACGTGCGGCCCGGCTGGTGCCCCAGTCGTGCGAAGCGGCCGTCGTGTCCCTGCTGGTGGAGACGCTGCGCCGGACTCGTAGCTTCCCTGACGACGAGTTTGCGTTCGACGCCATGCAGAACGCCCAGGTCGCGGTCGGCGCCGAGCGCTACTACCGCGTGATGCTGCGCGGCGACCGGTCCTCGTGGAACATCCGGGACCACCACATGGCGGACACGATCGACCGGATCGCGCGGCACCTCGGGCCGACGTCCCAAGGGATCATCTGGGAGCACAACAGCCACATCGGTGATGCCCGCGCCACGGACATGGCGCACGCCGGGCTGGTGAACGTCGGTCAGCTGGTGCGCGATCGCCACGCCACCGAGGGTGTGGGGCTGATCGGGTTCGCCGGTCATCGTGGGTCGGTCCTCGCGGCCCGAGCGTGGGGCGGCGCCGAGTCGTGCCTTCCGGTGCCGAAGGCGAGGCCGGGCACGCATGAGGATGTGCTGCACCGTGCGTTGGGACGCCCGGCGATCCTGGACTTCGGGGCCGACCGCTCCGGATCCTGGCTCGCCGAGCCGCGCGGGCACCGCGCCATCGGCGTGGTCTACGATCCCGCTGCGGAGCGCGGGAACTACGTGGCCACGGCGATGGGACGCCGGTACGACGCATTGTTCTGGCTGGAGGAGACCACCGCGTTACGGCCGCTGCATCACGAGACGCGACCCATCCAGCCGGAGCTCGAGGCGGAACCGTCGGGTCTCTAATCGGTTACTCGGTGGAGGAGTGCACCCCAAAACACGCATGGAACTGCCCCCGGCCGGGTACCTTGAAGACACCCGAACAAGGAGGACCCATGAATACCGTGTTGTGGATCATCGCCGCCATTCTCGTCATCGCGGGAATCTTCGCCCTCGTCCGGCGGCAGTTCGTGTGGGGCGCCGTCCTGATCATCGTAGGGCTCCTGGTGGGTCCCGGCGGCGTCAGCATCTTCACCTAGCATTCCTCCCATGAACGACCGCCGTGCTGGCCAGGCCAGCACGGCGGTCCTTTGTTTGCAGGGGATCGGCGGCCGTCAACCGCCCTGGTCGTCCAAAGCCGTGCCGATGGTGAGCACGACCTTTCCCGACGCCCGGTTGGACCGCATGTAGTCCGCGGCCGCCTTCGCCTCGTCCATGGGAAGCACCCGGTCGACGACCGCGCGGATTCTTCCCTGTGCGACGGCGGGCAGGACTGCCGGACGCAAGGCGGCGTACACGCCCGCACGCTCCTCGGCGGTCCGGACGCTGAAGGTGGTGCCCTGCAACCGGATGCGACGAAAGGCGAGGTCGTCGACGTTGATCGTGGACTCGGGGCCGGTGAGCCGGCCGATGTTGATGATCGTCCCACCAACTCTGGTCGCCGCGACGGAGCCGGCGAGCGGTCGACCCCCGAGATGATCGAGCACGACATCGACGCCGGTGGACGCGGTATGGCGCAGGACCTCGGCGGTGAACGAGTCGAAGCCGGTGTCGAGCACGACGTCTGCCCCTGCGTCGGCCAGCGCGCGGACTTTCGCCGGGGACCGCGTCGTCGCGATGACGAGCGATGCGTCGAACGCCTTTGCCAGCTGGATCCCGAGGAGGCCGACCGACGATGCTCCACCCAGCACGAGAACGGACTGTCCGGCGCGGAATCCGCCCTGGGTGACGAGCGCGTCGTGCTCGGTGGCGAGGCCGACCATCAATGAGGCGGCTTCGACCAGCGGAACGCCGTCCGGTACGGGAAGCACGTGGCGGTGGTCGACGGCGACGTACTCGGCGAGGGTGCCGCCGCTCGCGGCCATCACCGCCTGGCCGAGGTCGACACCGATGACGCCGGGCCCCGCCTCGATGACGCGTCCGGCGCACTCCAGCCCGCCGATGAAGGTCCCGGGCTTGGTGAGTGCCGCATTGTAGGTGCCTCGGAGCCGAAGCAGGTCGGCGCGATTGAGGCCTGCCGCGGCCACCTCGATGAGCACCTCGCCGGGACCCGCTGTTGGGCGCGGCACGGAGTGAAGCTCCCAGTCCGGTCCGAGGCCGCCGACCAGTGCCCGCATGGTTGCCATCGTCGTCCTCGTTCCCGCCGCTCGCTTGCGCCGATGGTAGCGAGTGGGTCGGGCCGCACGCCCTCGGAACGGCGGCACGGACCGTCCACCATGTGGGAGACCGTGCATGTGCGTTCGCTGTGCGGCGTGTCGCAATTTGGCTGACCGTCTGACTCGTGTTGCGATGGTGTTAATGATCACTGCAATCTCATCCACGGGCTACAGCCCGTGGGCCTTCGACTCCAAGAGTGGGTGAGTGAATTCGTGTCAGCGAACAAGCGTGCACGGCAGATCCGAACCATTGCGGCGCTCGGCGCCTCAGCGCTGCTGCTCGCCGCCTGCGGCGGCGCCCCGAACCGCGAGACGTCCAAGGAGGTTGCCGAAGAGTTCTCGAACAAGATCAAGCTCGCCGACGATTACGACCCCAACGGTCATTTCTCGTACTCGTACAGCGTCATGACGCCCGGCTGGGATCCGATCAAGAGCGTCTCCGGCTTCGACTTCGTCACGCTCGCCCCGGTCTACGACCGGCTGGCGTTCAATGCTCCCGACGGCACGGTCAAGCCGATGCTCGCGACCGACTGGGAAACCAGTGACGACGGCAAGGCGCTGGTGATGAAGCTGCGCGAGGGCGTGACGTTCTCCGACGGGACGCCGTTCAACGCAGAGGCCGTCAAGGTGAATCTCGAGCGCGCGAAGGGCCAGGGCAGCCGGATCGCGACCGAGATCGAGCAGCTCGACGCGGTGGAGGTCCTCGATCAGTACACCGTCAGGCTGGTCGCGGACTCCGGCCTCGGTGCGCTGCTGACGGCGATGGCCGAGCGTCCGGGCATGATGGTCTCTCCGGCGGCGGCCGCCGCCGGGACGCTGGATACGCAGCCGGTCGGCGCCGGCGCGTACACCGTGACGTCGTTCAAGGCGGGAGACACCGCGTCGTACGCCAAGCGAGCGGGGTACTGGGACCCCGACGCGCAGCGGGTCGCCACCATGGACATCAAGCTGATGACCGATGATCAGACCCGGCTCAATGCGCTGAACTCCGGTGAGGTCGACGGGGCCGTGATGCGGCCGCCGCAGGTCAAGACCGCGGTCGCCGACGGGCTGACCGTCACCGCGGCGCCGTCCTCGGTGTACATGTACCTGCTGGTGAACTCGGCGAAGGAGCCGTTCGACGATCCCAAGGTGCGCGAGGCACTGAACTACGCGGTCGACCGCGTCGAGATCGGCGACGGCTTCTTCGAGGGGCTGTGCACCCCGCAGATCCAGCCCTGGCCGAAGAGCAGCTGGGCGTACAACGAGGAGATCGGCGACGGCCTCGACATCTGGCCGCACGACGTGGAGAAGGCCAAGAAGCTGCTGAAGGAGGCGGGCGTCGGCGACGGGTTCGCGATGCCGGCCGTGACGACCAACGTCACCTACACCGTGCAGCTGTCGGAAGTGCTGCAGGAGCAGCTCAGCGAGGTCGGCATCGACATGTCGATCGAGCAGGTGCCTACGCCGCAGGTGGTGGAGAGCTTCTCGGTCGCCAAGACGGTCGTCGGCAACGTGAACCCGTATTCCGGCAGTGCCGACCCGCACGGTGTCGCCTCGCGGTACCTGCTGCCGGGATCGATCTACAGCGTCGGCAACCCTCCGGCGCAGTCCACCCTTGACCTCGCACTGAAGGCATCGACGCCGGTCGATGCAAAGGACCGGGCGCCGATCTACCACGAGATGATGCAGGACATGGTGGACAACCCGAACCACATGATCACTCTCTGCCAGCTGAAGGTGCTCAGCGCCTTCAACGACAACGTCTCCGGCTTCGAGCTCGGCTCGACGGGATTCCCCGACCTTCGGGGAGTGGCGGTCGCCAAGGAGTAGGGCGCGGACGGCGGCGTCCTAGGCCGGTTCGACGGTGCGACGCATGACGGTGTTCTTCAGCCCCTTGGGGCGGACGAACTCGAAGCCGGCGCGTTCGTACACGGCGCGGGTGCCGTTGTAGAGGAACGACGAGGACAGCCGCCGCTCGCCGGGTATGTGCGGATACCCCTCCACCACGCCGCCGCCGGCCTGCGCGATCAGGTCGAGCGCGCCGTGCAGGGCGGTGGTGACCAGCCCGTGCTGCCGGAACCGCCGGTCGACGAAGACGCAGGTGATCCGATAGTCCGGCTCGGCGTCCTGCGCGGCCGCGAGATCGGCCAGGTACTGCTTGCGGTGGTGGATGTTGGGCAGCTCCGCGGGCGTTCCGTACTGTGCCCACGCGATCGCCTCGTCGCCGTCGTCCCCTGGACGAACGACGAGGGCAGCATGCGCGGCGCCCGTCGCGACGAGCTGCTGCTTGAACGCTCGGCTGCCGTCGTAGCCCTTCGCGCGTTCCGCGCAGGCGGGGTGGAACCAGGTGCACCAGCACCCGCCGAAGATGCCGTTGTGCCGCTCGACGAGCGCGGCGAACAGGTCCCACGTATCGACGGCGAGGGGCTTGATCGTCGTCGCGCCGGGCTCCCGAGTCGCCATGGGGCGACGGTACACCGCGGGCCGCGCCGCCGGCGAGCGCGCTGCTCCGCAGCCGGGAACGTCAACCAAGCGGACTAGCGAGCGCCCCCCGATCCCCGCGTCCGCCCCTCGCGCGCGCGCCTGATGGTGCGCCACGCGTGGTAGGCCAGATCGCTGGACCACGCCTCCAGGCATCGGTGAGGGTACATCGTCGCAGCTCCACTGAGCTTGTACCGCTGGAGTCCTGTGCCCCAGTCGACGGCCGAGATCACCGGATCGCCGTGTGCCATGCGGATCACCTCGGCGTTGGCCAACGCGCCAGCGCTGTACCGCATCCACTCCGGCGCCATGCGGTTGGAGTAGACGTCGAGGATGTCCGCGCTCTGTAGACAGAGGGCGTAACCGGCGAGCTCCGAGTTCAGCCGGTGGGTGAGAAGGCGGCAGCTCCCGTCTTGTGCGAGGGCGTGCACCATGTCTGCGAAGTACTGGCGGTAGCCGGCGTCCGCGAGCAGCGAGACATTCTGGCCCAGCTGGATGGTCCTGCGTTGATAGAGCGCGATCAGCTCCGGGACGATCGCGCTGATCTCGCTCGCATCCGACGTCCATCGCATCTCGCTGCGCAGGCTGTCCCGCTTGATGCGATTACGCGCCTTGGCAAGGGCGGAGCGGGTGTTGGGCGAGAGATGGGCGTTCAGGGGAGTGCCCTCCTGGAACACCAGCCGGGGCGAGTACTGCCGCGAGCTGACAGCGCGAGGCACCTCGCGCATCAGCGCGACCAACACGGGGTCGGTGATCTCCAGATAATCCAACCGCAAGACCCAGGGTGCGCGAAGCGCGCGAAGATGCCGGTGGACCGCGGCGGCCAGAGCGCGCGCGCTGACGGTGTCGACCGCCGGGAGCGCGCTGGGCAGACTGCTCTCACCGATGGTGCCGACCCGGTAGCCGAATCGACGCCGCGCGCGCACCAGCGGCGCGGCGCCGACCAACGCGCCGTTCCGGCGCAGCAGGACGGTCCACGGCGTCAGCTCGCGGTGATGGCGCAACCAGGCGAGCGTGGGCAGCCACCGGGCGGTGGCCGGCGCCCGGGTCCTCGCCAGCAGGCATTCCACCTCTGCGGCGCGCGCCTGAAGCGCCTCGAGCCCGACGACCACCTCGGAGGAGAGTCCGAGGGCTCCGCCGTCGAGCCTTCATGGGCGGGAGCGACTGCCGGCCGCCGACGTCCCGGTACCGCTGGGTCACCAGGCCGCACTGTGTCCCCCTCCTGGCAATGGCCCTGCAGGACCGGCGCGTTGTGGCCACAAGATACCCAAATCCGAGGCTCAGGTCCGGCGGGAATCTGAGGTCGTCGGGTACCAGTCGGCGATCGCGCGGCCGATCTCGTCAGGGGAGTCCTCCTGGATGAAGTGGATGCCTGCGACCGTCACCTCTTGCTGGTTGGGAAACGTGCGCGCGAACTCGCGCTGTGGCCCCGTCAGGATCGAGCCCGGCTCGGCGTTCACGAACAGCTTGGCCACCGGACTCGCGGCGAGCCAGTTGCTGTAGTCGTTGACGATCTGGCAGACATCAGCCGGTTCGCCCTCGATCGGTATCTCGCGCGGCCAAGTGAGGGTGGGCCGGCGATCTTCGCCCGGTTCGAGGAAGGGTGCGCGGTAGACGTCCATCTCAGCGCTGGTGAGAGGGCGTAGGACCGAGGCGGGAAGGACGCGCTCGACGAACATGTTCTTCTCCAGGATCAGCCTTTCCCCGGCCTCGGACCGGAATCCCTGGAACACGCCGCGCGCCGCCTCCGGCCAGTCCTCCCAGGTGACCTCACGGACGATTCCTTCCATGTAGACGATTCCTTGCACGGCGTCGCGATGACGGTTGGCCCAGTCGAAGCCGAGGGCCGACCCCCAGTCGTGCACGACCAAGGTGACCCGCTCGGTGACGCCCAGCTGCTCGAGGAGCTCGTCGAGGTAGCGACGGTGCTCGACGAACCGATAGCTGCCGGGTCCAGAATCCGCGAGCTTCTGCGAGTCGCCCATCCCGATCAGGTCCGGGGCGATGCACCGGCCGAGCGCCTGGACGTGGGGGATCACGTTCCGCCAGAGGTAGGAGGACGTGGGGTTGCCGTGCAGGAAGACGATCGGATCTCCGTTACCGACCTCCGCGTACGCCATGCGACGCCCCAGCACGTCCGCGAACTTCTTCTCCAGTGGCTTTTCGGACGACGGCACGGCGGCTCCATTCCTGGTCGGGAAGCTCGGCTGCCCTGCGGTGCGTCGGGAGGGTCCCACCAGCGGCAGCGCATCGGCTAGGTCGGTTCTACCACCTGACCGACTCCGAGCACGAGCCCGCGTTCTCCGGAAAACGTCAGCCAGGAGACCCGCTGTCCACCCGGGGTGATCAGGTGGCACCCGGTACGTCGTTTTCCGGAGAGCCGCGGCCGCCGAACGGGCCGCACGGCCAGGCGCAGAGCGAAAACCGCTGATCAGAGCCATGAATTGCCCGGGTTCCAGATTGCGGCGGTGCTGCTGAGCCCACTACCGTGAGGACCGGGGACCGTATTTCCACGGTGTTGGAACGTGTCCTGGTTGTGCTAGGGCATGCGGTTCCCGAAACGGTCCACAGAAGTAACGTTCTCGGAAAGGAATTGCCATGAAGCGACTCGGTACCATCGTGTCGGCAGCGGTGATGATGCTCGGAATGGGCACCGCCGCGTACGCCGCGACCACCGTCGATCTCGACAATGCGCCCAACGGAACCCACTTCGTGAAGGGAACGACCGCCGACTGCACCGTCGACGGGGGAGTCGTCACCTGCGGGTCGTACGAGCTCGCGGGCGTCGGCAACATCGATGCGACCGCAAGCCTCGACGCCACCTACGCGGCGACGGTCAACTGCCGCAACCACGGCGGACAGGTCGTGGAGTCGCACTCGCAGTCCACCTCGGTGGCGTCCAGCACCGGTGCGCTGTCACCGGAGAACGGGCGTCTGACGGTCCCCACGCTGACGTCCGGCATGACACCCAGCGCTGCGCAGTTCGAGGAGCAGGCGACCTGTCCCAACCCCAACTGGACCAGTGAGGTCGACGCGAGCAGCATCGCGCTGACCGGCTACACCTACACGCTCAGCTTCGACGGCTACACCGAGCCGGCGGTCACCATCACCGGCTGACGTCACCGATGCCGGCAGAGGCTGCGGGGTTGCGCTGGAGCGCAGCCCCGCAGCATTCGGCCGAACTCAGGCGGACGGTGAGGCCGCGACAGTCGGGCAGCGCGCACCTGAGCATGTCAGACGCCGAGGTGGTCCAGCGCTCTGATGAAGTACTCGGCAAACAATGGGGGATTCTCGGCCATCGAGAAATGTCCTTGTCCGGCCATCTCCCAGAACGTCGCGCCGGGGATGCGCGAGGCGGTCGCAGCCGACATGGCCGGCGTGCAGGAATAGTCGTATTCCCCGGTCATCATCACGACGGGACAGTCGCGGGTGTCGATCTGTGCGACGCGTTCACGGGCGTCCCATTCACCGCTGTAGAAGTCGATGTCGCCCTTGAACGTGTTGAATCCTCCCTGCGAGTATCCCCACCAGACCTTGCGGCGATAGCGTTCGGGGCTCGTGGGGGACATCAGGCCATACACCCACTCAGGCACGAACACGGTTTCGTCGACCTGGGGATTGCGTGCCCACGGCACCCTGCGGCCCGGAACGTGATCGGTCGCGGAGCAGGCGATGACGCCGCGGAGGCGGCCGGCCGCCCGCAAGGCAGCCTCCAGGCAGATCTCGCCGCCCATCGAGGATCCGCTGACCACCGGGGTGTGGAGCTGGAGTGCATCGATGACGGCGAAGACCGTGTCGGCGTAGTAATCGGTCGTGAGGGAGTAGGACCCGAACGCAGCTCCGGGAATCATGTCCGACCGTCCGTGGCCCGGCAGATCGAAGGTGACGAGCCGGCACCGTGACGTCAGCAGGGGATCGGTCATGACGTCGTGGTACTGGCGCCCGTCCGCTCCCGCGGTGTGCAGCAGCAGGACGTCAGGACCCTGTCCGGCCGTCTCGTAGAAGATGTCCAGCGGCCCCTGACCGGTCTCGATCTGGACGTAGCCCGACCGGATCGCCGCCTTGCTCGCAGCGGGCACGTCGGGGCCCGTGTCCGGTTTTCCGGACGTTCCGCCGTTCGCCGTCATTCGGCCGATCTCCAGTACCCGACGGGCGATCTGGATGTGCTGAGCCATGGCGAGCTCGCTGCCCTCGACGGCTGCGGACGCCACGCGCATCCGCATCCCGAAGAAGTTCTGGTACGACGGAGGTGGAACGGCCTGGAAGAACTTCGACCAGTCCTCCGGCGCGGCCGACAGCGTGAAATCAGCAGAGTCCGGTTGGTCGGACCTCGCGCCCTGCAGCTGACCGTCGCGACAGACGAACTGGACGGACTGATCGGCCGAGCGAAGGCCGAAGGTCACGTCGGCGGCGATCAGGAATTCCTGCAGCTGCGGGTCTTCTGTACATGCCTGCTGCCAGGCGTCCAGATCGATGTTCTGCCAGGTGCGCCGAATCATGCGGCTCTCCCTCATGCATCCCGGAGTGGCGCCGGTGCGGCGCCCTGGTCGTTCGATGATCCGGGGACTGTAGGCAGAGGCCGAATTTCCTGTCAATTGCGTCGGCCGTCGCGTGCTGCGCCGCGTCGGAGGTGCGCACATCGGAAGGACCTCGGCACCGACAGAGGACCGACCCGTCCACCCGTTGTGCATAGGCCCGATCCGAAACCGCAGCTCCCCGCGCCGCACAGGTGCCAGGGTGACATAATGTCGATTATCGGCGCAGGGCGGTGCAGGACTACGCAGGGTGCAGTGCGCTGCCAGCCCGGGCCGATCGACTGGCTGCAGACTGTTCTGCCGCCGATCGACGCGCGCCGCGCGAGTTACGGCGAGCCGAGCCGCCCGTCGCTCGACGATCCGCTGGCGGCTCGGCGGCTCGGCGGCTCGTTCGCGTCGTCTGAGCGGCAGGGCTGAGCTGCCAGGTCTCTGGGGTGGCTCGGAGACCCCTTTTTCAGATACTCGCGCATCGACTTCAAAGTGTCACAGTGACGATTAAAGACCTTTGCAATGACCCCGCCACCTGCGGTTATGGTCGGCGAAGTGTGGTCCGGGTCTCACGAGAACCGTCGACGGCGGATCGATTCGCCGTCGGCGGGCGCCAATCGATGCGTCGCCCTCCTCGGCGCCTGCCGTCTGGCGTCAAGGACTGTTTCGTCATTGACGAATCGGCCCGCTGGCAAGAATCGACGAGCCTCACTTCCGTTACCGATGGGTAACGGAATGCTCACGATCAAAGAATCGGTCAACCTGTGACCGAGCGTTGACGTCTCCGTGGGTTTGCCGTGTGTAAACTCTCGTCCATTCCACGATGTGGAACCCACTTGGTCACTCGATCAAAGTGGGAAGTAGGTATGGGCGCGCGAGCCTCAACACCCGATGACCTCGGGTCTCGTGCCCCGTATTGGCCCGGAGGAAACTCATGAAATTGGCTCGCATCGGCAGTGCTGCAGCAGCAGTCGCCGTGTCTGCGGCAATGCTCGCCGGCTGTTCCACTGCCAGCGATTCGTCGTCATCGTCGTCCGGATCCGCCGCGGGCGGAGGCAAGGGCACGCTGTGCCCGGACGACAAGGAAGCTGCGTTCCATCGCCCCAAGGTCGATGAGAGCGGCGGCGTCACCGTGGGCGTCGAGGAGATTGCGCACGACTACAACAACAACACCGGCGCGGCGAACAACTTCGCGAACTCCGGCGTCAGCGCGCTCCTGCAGCCCTGGGCCTACATCGCCGATTCCAAGCTGAACGTCTGCCAGGACGGCGACCTGCTCGACTCGGTCAAGGTCACCAGCAAGGACCCGCAGACCGTCGAGTACAAGATCAGCCAGAAGGCCGTCTGGTCCGACGGCCAGCCCGTGGCGTGCAAGGACTTCTACCTGCAGTGGCTGCAGGCGGTCTCCAAGGGCACCACCACCGGCGCCGACGGCAAGGCCGGCCCTGCGTTCGATCCCGCCGGTACCTCCGGCTACGACCAGATGCAGCCGCCGGAGTGCCCCGACGGGCCCGAGGGCAAGACTGTGAAGACCGTGTACGACACCCCGTACCCGGACTGGAAGGCCGTGTTCACCGGCATGGTCCCCGCGCACGTCGTCGAGAAGGCTGCCGGAGGTGTTGACGTCACGTCCTTCAAGGCCGACGACACCTCCCCCGCGCTGTCCGCGTTCGCGCAGCAGTACATCAGCCTGTTCAGCGGCCTGAAGCCCGAGTCGTCGCTGTCGGCCGGCCCGTACAAGCTGCAGTCCGCCTCCGAGGAGCAGGTCGTCCTCGTCCGCAACGACAAGTACTGGGGCCCGAAGGGCGGCCCGGAGAGCATCACCCTCAAGGCGATGAGCGACGGCCAGTCGCAGGTCCAGGCCCTGCAGAACCAGGAAGTCCAGGTCATCCAGCCGCAGCCGGACGGCGCGCTCGCCTCGCAGCTGAAGTCGAGCCAGGGCGTCGTGTTCAACGCGTACGCCGGCGCTACCTACGAGCACATCGACTTCAACATGTCGCTGCCGATGTTCCAGGGTGACGATGGCAAGGCTATCCGCAAGGCGTTCTTCCAGTGCGTCGACCGCCAGGAGATCATCGACAAGCTCGTCGCCGACGTGAACCCCGACACCAAGCCGCTCGGCTCGTTCATGTTCATGCCGACCCAGGACGGCTACAAGGACATCTACAAGGACGTCGGCAAGGGCGACGTCAAGGCGGCCGCCAAGACCCTCGAGGACGCCGGCTTCAAGAAGGGTGCCGACGGCATCTACGAGAAGAACGGCAAGAAGGTCGAGTTCCGTCTGGGCCACAAGGTCATCGACAACCGGGCGCAGATCTCCCAGCTGGTCCAGGCGTCCTGCGCCAAGGCCGGCATGAAGATCAACGACGACGTCGACCAGGTGTTCAACTCCGAGCGGCTGCCCGCCTCGGACTTCGACACCGCGCTGTTCGCGTGGGTCGGCACCCCGTTCAAGACCGCCTCGATCCCGAACTACGAGACCAACGGCGGCGCGAACTACAACAAGTACTCCAACCCGGAGTTCGACAAGATCGCCAAGCAGGCCCTGCAGGAGCTCGATGCAAAGAAGCTCGACGACGATCTGCACAAGATGGACCAGATCATGGCCGACGACCAGCACTCGCTGCCGCTGTACCAGTTCAGCGACATGGTTGCCCAGGTCGAGGGTCTGTCGCCGACGCTGACCTACAGCGGTTCGATGGGTGGCGCGCTGTGGAACGCCTACGAGTGGGTCCTGAAGAAGTAGCTTCTTCTCCCGCTTGAACGACTGACTGGCCGTCGGGACTTCGGTCCCGGCGGCCAGTCGGCAAGTGCCGACCTTCTCCCCGACGGGGCGTCCTAGACTCGTTCCGTCCCTTTGCTTGGAGACCCCACCTATGCTTCGCTACATCTTGCGGCGCGTGCTGATCTCGATCGCACTGCTCGTCGTAGCCTCCTTCGTCTGCTTCGGCCTGGTACAGCTGCTCGGCGATCCGATCGCCGACTGGGCCGAGGGACAGCGGCAACGCAATCCGAACGGCGCCGAGTCCGCGATCGCGGCGGCGTACCAGAAAGCGGGGCTGAACAAGCCCTTCTTCACCCGCTACGTCGAGTGGCTGGGCCACTTCGTCACGGGCGACTGGGGGACGACGGTCAACCCGGGCCGGACGCCGGTCGAGGTGCAGCCGATCATCATGCACTCGTTGAGCATCACGGTCCGGCTGGTGCTGATCGCGACCATCCTGTCGATCCTGCTCGGCATGCTCATCGGCGTCATCTCCGCGGTGCGCCAGTACTCGGTGTTCGACTACGGCCTCACCGGCTTCACCTTCCTCATGTTCTCGATGCCGCTGTTCTGCATCGCGGTGATCCTGAAGATCGGCGGCATCAGGTTCAACGACTGGCTGGTGTCCCTCGGCGCGGACCGCTGGCTGGTCACCGCCGGCTATCCCCCGGGCGGATTCCAAGGCGGCTTCGGCGAGCAGTTCCTGCAGTTCACCGGGGTATACCTGCTGCCGACGCTCTCGCTCATGGCGATCTCGTTCGCGCAGTACTCCCGCTTCCAGCGAGCCTCGATGCTGGAGGTGCTGAACGCCGACTATGTGCGCACCGCCCGCGCCAAGGGCCTCAACGGCCGCACGGTCATCTGGAAGCACGCGTTCCGCAATGCGCTCATCCCGGTCGTGACGCTCGCTGCGCTGTCCCTGGGGCAGGTGTTCTCCGGCGCCATCATCACCGAGACGGTGTTCGGATGGCAGGGCATGGGCTTCCAGCTCGTGCGGTACGTGCACTACAAGGAGCCGTACATGATCCTGGCGTGGATGATCGTCACCGCGGTCTTCATCATCGCCTTCAACCTGATCGCAGACATCGTTTACACGGTTCTCGACCCGAGGATTCGCCTTGACTGATCCACAGCTGTTGAACGAGGCGCCGGCCATGGCGCCTGAACCGGGCGCCCCGAGCGACCGCGAATTCACCATCGAGGCGCGCAGCCGCGGCAAGATGGTCGTCCGGCGGTTCCTCCGCCACAAGGCCGCGATGGCGGCGTTGATCGTGTTCCTGCTGCTGATGATCTTCGCGTTCCTCGGCCCCGTCGTGTGGACCAAGGGCATCGGCCCGGACTTCTCCGGCTTCGAGCCGCCGTCCGGCACCCACCCGTTCGGCACGGACAAGCTCGGCCGCGACATGCTGGCCATGGTGATGACCGGGACCCAGTTCTCGATCTTCATCTCGTTGGTCGTCGCGCTGGTGTCCACCGTGATCGGCGTGACGCTCGGCGCCATCGCCGGCTACTACGGCGGCTGGCTCGGCTCGCTCATCAACCGCCTGGTCGAGCTCAACCTGATCCTGCCGTACGTCGTGACGGTCGGCGTCATCGCGGTCTACTTCAAGGGCAACTGGTTCTGGGTCGCGCTGATCCTCGGCTTGACCAACTGGATGACGCTGACCCGCGTGATCCGCGGCATGGTCCTGTCGCTGCGCGAGAAGGAGTTCGTGGAGTCCGCCCGCGCCCTGGGCGCGACGAACACGCGCATCATCTTCAAGCACATCGTCCCGAACACCTCGGACGTCATCATCGTCAACACGACCCTGACGATCGCGCTGGCGGTTCTCGCGGAGGCGGCGCTGTCATTCATCGGTCTCGGCGTCCAGCCGCCCGACACCTCGCTCGGCCTGCTGATCAACCAGACGCAGGGCTTCCTGCCGACCCCCCACGCCATGCTGTTCTGGATCCCGTTGGTGTTCATCGTGCTGATCAGCCTGTGCATCAACTTCATCGGCGACGGTCTGCGCGATGCGCTCGACCCGCGCCAGAACCGGGTGCGTGCCTGATGACGACGGAGACGATGATCGACCAGCAGCCGGTGGAGCCGCACAACACCGACGCGTTGCTGTCGGTGCGCGGCCTGAACGTGTCCTTCCCGACCGACGACGGGCTGGTCACCGCCGTCCGCAACGTGTCCTTCGACCTGCACTCCGGTGAGGCGCTCGGCATCGTGGGCGAGTCCGGATCGGGCAAGTCCGTCTCGGCGATGGCGCTCATGGGCCTGCTGCCCAAGAGCGCCCAGATCACCGGGTCGGTGATGTTCGCGGGCAAGGAGCTCGTCGGCATGCCGGAGAAGGAGCTGCAGAAGATCCGCGGCAACGGCATCGCGATGATCTTCCAGGACCCGATGACCTCCCTGAACCCGGTGATGTCCGTCGGGAGGCAGCTGGCGGAGGCGTACAACGCGCACAACAAGGTCTCCAAGCAGGCCACCCGCGCGCGGGTGATCGAGACCCTGACGGCGGTCGGCATCCCGCAGCCGGACAAGCGCGCCAAGCAGTACCCGCACGAGTTCTCCGGCGGCATGCGCCAGCGCGCCATGATCGCCATGGCCGTCATCAACCGGCCCCGGCTGATCATCGCGGACGAGCCGACGACCGCGCTGGACGTGACCGTGCAGGCGCAGATCCTGGAGACGCTCCAGTCGCTGCAGCACGAGGGCGACGCCGCGGTCATGTTCATCACCCACGACCTCGGGGTCGTCGCCGCGATCACCGATCGCGCCCAGGTGATGTACGCCGGCACGGTCGTGGAGACCGGACCCGTGCACGACGTGCTGAAGACGCCCAAGATGCCGTACACGGCGGGGCTGATCGCCTCGATCCCGAAGTCGAGCGGGGCGAGCGGTCGGCTCACGCCGATCAAGGGCGCTCCCCCGTCGCTGATCAACATCGCCGACGGGTGCACGTTCGCGCCGCGGTGCTACATGGCGCGACCGGAGTGCGACACCGCCGAGCCGCCGCTGGTGGACGTCGACGGTCCGACCCACAAGTCGCGGTGCTACTTCTGGCCAGAGGTGACGAGGATCGACCGCGCGCCCGCCGCCGGATCGAGCCGCGCGCAGGAGGAGACGGACGTATGAGCAGCAACCCACTGGACACCGGCGTCGGCGCCTACGACGGCGCGCTGCTGGAGGTCCGGGACCTGGTCAAGGAGTTCCCGGTCGGCAAGAGCGGGCTGTTCTCGCGGGCGCGCGAGACCGTCCACGCCGTGGACGGTGTGTCGTTCGACGTCGGCGCGCGCGAGACCCTCGGTCTCGTCGGCGAGTCCGGCTGCGGCAAGTCGACCACCGGACGCGCGGTGCTGCAGCTGCACGCGCCGACGTCCGGCAGCGTGAAGTTCGAGGGCCGCGAGCTGACCACGATGAGCGGCAGCGAGCTGCGGGTCATGCGCCGCGACATGCAGATCGTCTTCCAGGATCCGTACGCCTCGCTGAATCCCCGGTGGACGATCAACGACATCATCTCCGAGCCGTTCGAGATCCATCAGATCAAGGGCATCAACGTGCAGAAGCGGGTCGACGAGCTCCTCGAGCTCGTCGGGCTCAAGCCCGAGCACCGCAACCGCTACGCGCACGAGTTCTCCGGGGGCCAGCGGCAGCGCATCGGCGTCGCGCGGGCGCTCGCGCTCAATCCCAAGCTGATCATCCTCGACGAGCCGGTCTCGGCCCTCGACGTGTCGGTGCAGGCCGGCGTGGTGAACCTGCTGGAGGACCTGCAGGACGAGTTCGACCTGGCCTACCTGTTCATCGCGCACGACCTGTCCGTGGTGCGGCACATCTCCGACCGGGTCGCGGTGATGTACCTCGGCAAGATCGTGGAGATCGGCGGCCGCGACGAGGTGTACGACAACCCGAAGCACCCGTACACCACCGCGTTGCTGTCGGCCGCGCCCGAGCCGGACCCCGACGCCGAGGGGATGCACGAGCGGATCATCCTGACCGGCGACGTGCCCAGCCCGCTGAACCCGCCGTCGGGCTGCCGGTTCCGGACCCGCTGCTGGAAGGCGCAGGAGATCTGCGCGACCCAGGAGCCGCCGCTCGCGGACATGGGCGACGGCCGACGCGCGGCCTGCCACTTCCCGGTCGAGAACCGGGCGGACGAGGCGCTCGCCGCGCAGGCGCACCGTGCCGAGGTCGACGCGGCGACGCTCGAGGCGAGGACCACTGCCGCGTCGTGACCGACTACGCCGCGCAGAGCGCGCCCGGGCCTCGACGAGGCCCGGGCGCGCTGTTCTTCGCCGTCATCTGCCTGATCGCCGCGCTGCTGCACGTCTACCCCGCCAGCCGGCTGCTGGAGTCCTCGGGCCTGGTCTCCGGCTCGGCGGCGATCGGTATCGGCGTGCTGGCCGCGCTGGTGCTGGTCGGCTGCATGCTGCTCGGGCACGGCCGGCACGTCGAGCTCGCGAGCACGGTCGGCGACATCTGGCTCGGGGTGGTGTTCCAGCTCTTCGTATGGACCGCGATCGGCGAGCTGCTGCGCCTGGTGCTGGCGTTCGCCGGGGTGGCCGCCCGAGGCCGGCTCGTGGCGTGGACGGTGCTCGTTGTGACCGCCGCGGTGCTGGCCTGGGGGCTGCGCCGGGCGCTCGGGCCGATCGGCGTACGCCGCGTCCCGGTGCGGATCCGCGGGTTGCACGCCGACCTGGACGGCCTGCGTCTGGTGCAGATCACCGACACCCACCTCTCCCGGATCCTCGGCCGGCGCTGGCTGGCCCGCGTCGTCGACCAGGTCAACGACCTGGCGCCGGACGTCTGTGTGCATACTGGTGACCTGGCGGACGGCGCGATCCAGAAGCGCGACCCGGTCGTCGGTGAGCTGGCTCGCGTCTCGGCCGCTCGCCGGTACTACATCACCGGCAACCACGAGTACTTCAGTGACGCCGAGCACTGGGGCCGGCGGATGACCGCGCTGGGCTGGGACTTCCTGCACAACCGGCACGACGTCGTCACCCGAGGCAACGGCCGGCTGGTGCTCGCCGGCATCGACGACCCCACCGGCACGTCCTCGGGCCTCGTCGGGCACGGTCCGCGGCTCGATGCGGCGCTGACCGGAGCGCCGGAGGGGGCTCCGATCGTGCTGCTCGCCCACCAGCCCAAGCAGGTGCTCAACGCGGCCCGGCGCGCGGTGGATCTGCAGCTCGCCGGGCACACCCACGGGGGCCAGATGTGGCCGTTCCACTACCTGGTGCGCGCCGATCAGCGCTACCTCGCCGGGCTGTATCAGGTGGGCGCCCGCACGCAGCTGTACGTCAGCCGGGGCACCGGCTTCTGGGGGCCGCCGTTCCGGATCGGCGCGCCACCGGAGATCACCGAGATCGCCCTGCACGCCGCTACGGGCTGACCCACAACCGGTCCAGGTCGCCGGTGGCGGCGACGACCTCACGCGCCACGCTGCGCAGCTCGGCGACGTCCGCACCGTCCCGCACGGCACCGTCGAGCACCTCCACGGCGCTGCGCAGCACGTACAGGCGGTCCTGCAGGCTCTCGAGCTCGGAGCGCGAGATCACGACGGCGTCGTCGGGCACGTCGATCCCTCCGCCGCCGGTCATCCGACGGCGCATCTCGTACGCCCGCTGGCGGCACGACTGGGCGCAGTAGCGCTTGCGTCGCCCGCGCGGTTGGCCGTCGACGATGCGCCGGCTGCACCAGGCGCATCTCGGCTGCTCGTCCACCTGGCCAGGCTAGCGACTGCGCCGTGCCGCCTCGCGTCCCCGCGCCGAGTCGGATAGCGTTCTCGTGCGACGCACCAGCCGAGGAGGATCGCGCGTGAGTGGCTACTTCGACGTCCCCTCCCCCGTGGCGATCGCGCACCGCGGCGGAGCCTGGGAAGGCATCGAGAACTCGCTCGAGGCGGTACGGCGGTGCGTCGATCTCGGTTACCGCTACATCGAGACCGACGTGCACCTCAGCGCGGACGGCCAGGTGGTGGCCGTCCACGACCCCTCGCTGGATCGCACGACCGACCGGCGCGGCCGGGTGCGCGACCTCACGTGGGCGGAGATCTCCCGGGCGCGGATCGGCGGCACCGCGACCATCCCGCTGCTGCACGAGCTGCTCGACGAGTTCCCGCAGCTGCGGTTCAACATCGACGCGAAGGTGGCGGAGGTCGTCGTTCCGCTCGTCCAGGTGATCGAGTCGCGCGGCGCCGAGGCCCGCGACCGGGTCTGTCTGGCGTCGTTCTCCGACGTCCGGCTGCGACGGATACGCATCCTCACCGGCGGCAAGGTGGCGACGTCGATGGGGCCGCGGGAGGTGGCCAGGCTGCGCATGGCCTCGTTCGTGCGGACGTCGCTGCGCGGGCTGCGGCTGCCCGGCCAGGCCGCCCAGGTGCCGGCCACGACCGGCGGCCGCCGGCTGGTGGACCGCCGGTTCGTGGAGAGCGCGCACTCGCTGGGCAAGAAGGTGCACGTCTGGACGATCGACGACCCGGTCCAGATGGTCGAGCTGCTCGACCTCGGGGTCGACGGCATCATGACCGACCGGCCCGACGTGCTGAAGGACGTGCTGCTCGCTCGCGGCCAGTGGCCGGCCGAGAGTGACGAGAGCGATCGATGAGCGACTGGTTCGACCGGCAGAAGGCAGCGGCTGCCGCGCCGCCGTGGTGGTTCTGGCAGGGCACGTTGCGGTACGGCTCGGGCCTGCTGCGGCCGTTCGGGAACCTGCGGGTCACCGGTGGCGTCGCGCCCGCGCTCCGGCGCGGACCGCTGCTGCTGGCGCCCAACCACATCGGCAACTTCGACACGTTCGTCATCGCCGCCGCGATGGGCCGCGTCGGCCTGGCGCCGCGGTTCCTGGTCACCGGCGGCATCATGACCGCACCGATCGTCGGGCCGCTGCTGGAGCGTTCGGGGAACCTGCGCGTCGAGCGGGGGAAGACCGACGCCGCCCGGTCCATGGAGCTCGTCGCGATCGCGCTGCGGCACGGCGCCCACCTGTGCATCTATCAGGAGGGGCGGGTCTCGCTCGACCCGGGACTGTGGCCGGAGCGCGGGAAGACCGGGCTGGCACGCATCGCCCTGGAGCACCAGGTCCCCGTCATCCCGATCGCCCAGTGGGGCGCGCACGAGGTGACCAAGTACGAGGACGGCCTCGCCATGCTCGCCTCCACCGTCTCCTCGACGTGGCGTCGTCCGACGCTGCGGGTGCACTTCGGCGAGCCTGTCGACCTCAGCGATCTGCGCGCGGACCGGCGCGGCGACGCGATCCGGGCCCGCAACCGCATCGCGGCGGCGCAGACCAGGCTGCTCGTGCCGCTCCGCGCCGGTGAGCTCGAGCAGCCCCGGTTCGTGGACGAGACCCGGCCGGTGTCCGAGCTGCCGACCGCGGCGTTCCCCGGCGGCGTCGTCCCCGACGTGCTGCCCTAGCTCCTCTCGCAGCCGCCGGCCTCCGAGGGCCCCGCGGGCCCGCCCCACCCCGCGGTCCACCCCACCCCGCGGGTCCACCCCACCCCGCGGGTCCGCCCCCATCCAGCGGGTCCGCCCCCATCCAGCGGGTCACCACTGTACGGTCGTCGAGCGAGCGGAGCCGATAGGCGAAGCGACGTCGAGACGTCGCGAGCCGCCCAGGGGTCGCGCGAACCGGATGGTTGCGGCGTCTCGACGTCGGGCTCGTTCCTCGCCCTCGCTCGACGACCGTGGGGAGGGCCGCGTCGTCGACCGTGGAGAGGTCTCGCGCGACGACCGTGGGGAGGCCCGCGTCGTCGACCGTGGGGAGGTCTCGCGCGACGACCGTGGGAGACGTCGACCGTGTTGTCACGGTGCTGCACGGTCGTCGAGCGAGCGGAGCCGATAGGCGAAGCGACGTCGAGACGTCGCGAGCCGCCGAGGGGTCGCGGGGACCGGATGGTTGCGGCGTCTCGACGTCGGGCTCGTTCCTCGCCCTCGCTCGACGACCGTGGGGAGGTCTGGCTCGACGACCGTGGGGAGGGCCGCGTCGTCGACCGTGGGGAGGTCTCGCGCGACGACCGTGGGTAGGTCACGCGTCGACGACTGTGGGCCGTCGACGGTGAGGGACCCGCGTCGCTCGATGACTTGCGGGAAGGGCGAGGGGGCTACGTGGTGGGTCGGGCGGCGGCGCTGAACGACTCGGCGAGGATGCCGAGCCCGGCCTCCACCTCGTCCTCGGACAGCGTCATCGGCGGCGCCATCCGGATGACGTTGCCGTACAGGCCGCCCTTGCCGACCAACAGGCCCCGACGTCGGGTCTCCTCCATCACCCGCCCGGCCATTCCCGGGTCCGCCGCGAGGCTCTGCGGCTCGCCGAGCTCCACGGCGAGCATCAGCCCCTTGCCCCGCACGTCGATGAGCTCGGGGACCTCGTCGGCGATGCGGCGCAGGCCGTCCATCAGCATGGCGCCGGTCTTGTGGGCGTGCGCCTGCAGGTCCTTCTCGAGGACGTAGTCGAGGGTCGCCTTCGCCGCGGCCGTGGACAGCGGGTTCCCGCCGAAGGTGGAGATCGACTGCGCGTCGATCGAGTCCATCAGGTCACCGCCGGCGACCACTCCGCCGATGGCGAGACCGTTGCCGAGACCCTTCGCGAAGGTCATCGCGTCGGGGACGACGCCGTGCGCCTCGATCCCCCAGAAGTGCTCGCCCGTGCGTCCCCAGCCGGTCTGCACCTCGTCGGAGACCAGCAGGATGCCGTACTCGTCGAGCACCTCCTTCATCGCCTTGAAGAACCCGTCGGGCGGCGTCGCGAAGCCGCCGACCCCCTGGATCGGCTCCGCGAACATCGCGGCGACGTCGCCGCTGGTCTGCGTGTCGATGACGTCGCGCAGGTCGGCGACGCAGGCGGCGATGAACTGCTGGTCCGGGAGGTCCTTGAACGGGCTGCGCAGCCGGTACCCGCCGTGCACGTAGCGCGTGGTGACGGGAGTCAGCGACGACGCGGACCACCCGCGGTTGCCGGTGATCGCCATCGCGCCGAAGGACCGGCCGTGGTAGGAGTTGCGCAGCGCCAGCAACTGGTTGCTGCGCCGCTTCTGCGTCGTCAGCAGCATCGCCGCCTCGTTGGCCTCGGTGCCGGAGTTCACGAAGAACACCTTCGCGTCCGGGATCGGCGAGAGCGACGCGATCTGCTCGGCGAGCTCGACCTGCTTGCGGATCAGGTACAGCGTCGAGGTGTGCACGACGCCGCTGTCGAGCTGCGCCCGGATGGCCTCGTTGACCTCGGGGATCTGGTAGCCGAGCATGTTGGTCAGGATCCCGGCGAAGTAGTCCAGATACCGGTTCCCCTCGGCGTCCGTGACGTAGCGTCCGTCGCCGGAGACGATCTCGATCGGCTCGTCGTAGTACAGCCCGATCCACGCCGGCAGTACCGCCTTGTGCCTCGCCAGCAGCTCGCTGTGCTCCGCCATCGACCCACACCTCCCGTGCGACATTCCAGACCTGCCCAACCTACAGGGCGTGGCCGCCGAGCCAGTAGTCTTGGCTGATCATGACAGCAGCATCTTCCGCGCTCTCCAGCGTTCCCGCCGCGGGCGGCCGGCGGTCGGCGTCCAGGACCGCGGAGCTGAAGTACTTCTACGGTCCGATGGACTGCGGCAAGTCGACCCTGGCGCTGCAGATCAACCACAACCACGCCCGGCAGGGCCGCAAGGGGCTGCTGCTGACGCAGAAGGACCGCTCCGGGGCGCCGGCCATCACCAGCCGCATGGGCCTGGCCGACGAGGCGATCGAGGTGGCCGACGAGCTCGATCTGCGGCGCGTCGTCCGGGACAGGTGGTCGGCGGGTGAGCGGGTCGACTACCTGATCGTGGACGAGGCGCAGTTCCTGTCCTCGGAGCAGGTCGACCAGCTCGCCGAGCTCGTCGACGAGTCGGACGTCGATGTCTACGCCTTCGGCCTCGCGACCGACTTCCGCAGCCGGATGTTCCCCGGCTCGCAGCGGCTGTTCGAGCTGGCGGACGTCGTGACGCCGCTGCAGGTCGAGGTGCTGTGCTGGTGCGGGCGCGCGGGTCGCTACAACGGCCGGGTCGTCGACGGCGAGCTCGTCAAGCACGGCGAGCAGGTGCTGGTGGCGGACACCCGGTCGTCGGAGCCCGTCCAGGTGCGCTACCAGGTGCTTTGCCGTCGGCACTGGCGTCACGGGGACATCGGCGAGGACGCCGGCCGGCAGGATCCGCTGCCGCTGGGCTGACCAGACGAGTGCGTCACATCGCCGCGAGACCCTCGCGTGCGGGGAACATTCGCGGGATGCTGTGCGTTAGCACGGCATCCAAGAATGATCTCGGAAGGAGCCACTATGGCAGAGCGCACCCTTCGCGGAAGTCGGCTGGGCAGCATCAGCTACGAGACCGACCGCAACTTCGAGCCGGTCGCCCGTGTGATGGCTCGCTACGAGTGCCCCCAGGGTCACGTCACCTCCGTGCCGTTCGCAGATGACGCAGAGACGCCCCTCGTCTGGGAGTGCCGCTACGACGGGTCCGAGGCCCGGCTGATCGGCGGCCAGGAGCCCGAGGCCAAGAAGGTCAAGCCCCCGCGCACCCACTGGGACATGCTGCTCGAGCGGCGCACCGTCGCCGACCTCGAGGAGGTCCTGGCCGAGCGCCTCGACGTGCTCAGCGAGCGCCGCGGCGAGAAGAAGAGCCGAGGCTAGTCGAGCGCACCGCTCGTCGAACCACCCGACGCCCCCGTCGCCACCTTGGCGCGGGGGTGTTGCTTGCGCCGGTATCCCACGACCGACCACCCGACGGCGAGGACGCCGCCCACCGAGATGACCAGCTCGGGCCACCAGCGCAGCTCGCTCGCGAGCGTGCTCGCGGTGCGCAGCGGAACCGACGCGACGAGGATCCCCGGCTCGAAGATGCCGGTGCGCTGCACAATCGCACCGTCCGGGGTGATGATGGCGCTGATCCCGCTGGTGGACGCCGACAGCACCGACCGGCCGTGCTCGACCGCGCGGATCCGCGCCATCGCCAGCTGCTGCGGGGCCTCGTTGGTGTAGCCGAACGTGGCGTTGTTCGTCTGCACGGTGATGATCGTCGCTCCCCCGTCGACCACGTCGGCGACCAACCCGTCGTACGCGACCTCGAAGCAGATGACGTCCCCCAGCACGAGCTTCTCGTGGCCCGGGACGTCGATGGTGCCCACCCGGTCGCCGGCGACGAAGTCCGTTCGCAACAGGTCCACCAGGCTGGTGAACGTGCGGAAGAACGCGCGCGCCGGCATGTACTCGGCGAACGGCACCGGGTGCCGCTTGACATAGGTCTGGTCCGGCCCGGTCTGCGGCAGCCACAGGATGCCCATGTTGCGGACGTTCTCGCCCGGGCCGTCGACCACCGCGCCGACCAGGATGGGCGCGTTGATCGCGTCCGCGGCCTGCTGGATCTCGCTCGCGGCGTCCGCGTTGCGGTACGGATCGATGTCGCTGGAGTTCTCCGGCCACAGCACGATGTCCGGCGCCGGCTTGTCCCCGCGGCCCACCGCGGCGGCCAGCTCGAGCGTCTGCTTGACGTGGTTGTCCAGCACCGCTCGGCGCTGGGCGTTGAAGTCCAGGCCGGCGCGGGGCACGTTGCCCTGGATGACCGCCACGACCGCCTCCGGCGCCCCCTCCCCCTCGCCGGAGGGAACGCCCAGCCAGCCGGCCAGACCGATCACCGGCACCGCCGCGGCGTACCCGAGCCGGCGCAGCCACTCGCGGTCGGCGGCCTCGCCGGCTCGCCACCGGAACCAGGCGGCCGCGATCAGGAAGCCGGTGAGCGCGACCGCGAACGACATCAGCGGGACGCCCCCGTACGCCGCGAACGGCGTGTACGGTCCGGCGTCCTGGCTGAAGCCCAGCCGGGTCCATGGGAAGCCGCCGAACGGCCAGCGCGCCTGGAAGGCCTCGATCGCGACCCAGGCCGCGGCCGCCCACACCGGCCAGCCGCGCAGCCGGCGGACCGCGACGATCGCCGGGCCCAGCAGCAGGTAGTACGACGCCTGCCACACCGCCAGGGCCACCCACGGCAACCAGCCGAGGAACTCCCCGGCCCATTTCACGTGCAGCAGCATGAAGACCAGCTGGCCGACGAACGTCACCAGCGCCGCCGACCGGGCGCGACGGTGCTCGACCGATATCGCGTAGAGCGCGACCGCCGCCACGGCGAGGGCGCGCTCCAGGCCCGCGGGCGGGAACGCCAGCGCCAGCAGGACGCCGGCGCCGGCCGCCAGCAGCAGCGCCATCCACAGTCGTCGCATCGCTACCCGACCACTCGCAGCTCGCGGGTCGTCGCGTTGAGCACGTCGATCCCGGTGCCGGTCGCCACGACGATGTCCTCGATGCGGGCCCCGAACCGTCCGTCGAGGTAGATGCCGGGCTCGATGCTGAACGCGGAGCCGGCGGCCAGCGGGGCGTGGTTGCCGCCCACGATGTAAGGCTCCTCGTGCGTCTCCAGGCCGATTCCGTGCCCGGTCCGGTGGATGAAGGCGGCCCCGTACCCACCGGCTGTGATCACGTCGCGGGCCGCCGCGTCGACGCGCTCGGCGCTGACCCCGGCGCGCACGGTGTCCCGCGCCGCCTGCTGCGCCGCGCGCAGGACGTCGTACATCGCGGTCATCTCCTTGCTCGGGTCGCCGCCGACGACGTACGTGCGGGTGGAGTCGGAGCAGTAGCCGTCGGGCATGGTGCCGCCGATGTCGACGACCACCATGTCACCGGCCTCGACCGCCCGGTCCCCCGGCTCGTGGTGCGGGTTCGCGCCGTGCGGTCCGGAGGCGACGATCACGAAGTCGACCTGCGCGTGCCCTGCGTCGCGGATCGCGGCGTGCAGGTCGGCGGCGACCGCGGTCTCGGTGCGCCCCGGGCGCAGCCAGCGCTCGATGCCGGCGTGCACCGAGTCGATCGCCCGGGCGGCCGCGCGCAGCGACGCGACTTCCTCGGCGGACTTGACCGCGCGGAGGGCGCTCATCAGCGCACCGCCGCCGGTCACGCGCAGCCCGGCCCGCTGCAGCCCGAAGACGTGCTGCGCCCACATGCGCTCGCTCACGGCGACCCTGCCCCCGGGGACGAGCCCGGCGATCAGCGGATACGGATCCTCGGTCTCGGCCCACGCCAGCACATCGAGGCCGAGGTCCGCGACCGGCGACGCGAGGGCGAGCGAGCGTTCCAGCACGGGCGTGAGGAGCACCGGGTCGCCGTCCGCCGGCACGATGAGCGCGGTCAGCCGTTCATTGAGGTGCACGTCGTGCCCGCACAGGTAGCGCAGCTCCGCGCCGGGTCCGGCGACGAACGCCGCGAACCCGCCGGCGGCCGTCTGCTCGCGGCAACGCGCGAGGCGTGCCTGCAGCTCCCCGGTCGTGGTCATGCGATCCAGAATCCCACACCGCCCCATGTGACAGGCTAGGCGGCATGACCACGATGCTGCTGGACTCCGCGAGCCTGTACTACCGCGCCTTCTACGGCGTCCCGGCGACGCTCGCGGCCCCCGACGGCACCCCGAACAACGCGTTGCGCGGCTTCCTGGACATGATCGCGCGGCTGCTCGACAGCTACCGCCCGACGGGCCTGGTCGCCTGCCTCGACAACGACTGGCGCCCGCAGTTCCGCACCGACGCGATCCCGGGCTACAAGGCCCACCGCGTCGGCGACGAGCTGACCGGTGCCGAGGACACCCCGGACGACCTGGCGCCGCAGGTACCGGCGATCCTGGAGACCCTCGCGGCGCTCGGCATCTGCGCGGTCGGCGTCGACGGTACCGAGGCCGACGACGTCATCGGGACCATCGCGGCGACCGGAGGCCCGTACGACGTCGTCACCGGCGACCGCGACCTGTTCCAGGTCATCGACGACGCCCGCGGCGTACGCGTGCTCTACACCGCGCGGGGCATCTCCAACATCGAGGTCGTCGACGACACGGCGCTGCTGGCGAAGTACGGCGTACGGGCCGCCCAGTACGCCGACTTCGCCACGCTGCGCGGCGACACCTCGGACGGGTTGCCCGGCGTGCGGGGGATCGGCGAGAAGAGCGCTGCGGCGTTGCTGGCCCACTACGGCGACATCGAGGCGTTGCGCCGGGCCGCCGTGTCGGGCGAGCCCGGCCCGATGAAGCCCGCGCAGCGCGGCAACCTGGTGGCGGCCGCCGACTACCTGGACGCCGCGCGCGCCGTCGTCGCGGTGCGGCGCGACCTCGACGTGCGGTTCGACCCCACGATCCCGGCGCGGCCGGCGGACGACGAGGTCCTCGCCGAGCTGGCGGCCCGATGGGCCATCGGGTCGTCCATCAAGCGGGTCACCGACGCGCTGGCCGCGACGACCGACCGCCGGTGACCAGCGGGCGGCGGGTCAGTCCTGGCGCGCCCAGGTGTAGGCGCCGTCGTTGTCGGTGATCTGGATCTTGATCGAGGTGCTCTCGCCGTCGGCCTTCGCCGAGCAGGTGTAGGACTTGCCCTTCTCGACGACGAGGTCGTCGTTGCAGGTGAGGTCGGTCAGCTGCTGGTCGTACTCGGACTTGAACTGGCTGCCGACATCACTGGCGACGGCGTCCTGGTCGAGCACCTTCTTGGCGAGCGGACCGAGGGCGAGCCAGGTGCCCAGACCGACGAGCAGGATCACCACGCCGGCCACGATGCCGGCGATGAGGCCCTTGTTGCTCTTCTTCGCCGGCGGGACGCTCCCCCACGGCTGGCCGCCCTGCGGGCCGTACGCCGGAGCGACGCCGTACGACTGATTCGGGTCGTAGCCCTGCTGGCCGTAGGGGTCCTGGCCGTACGCGGGCTGCTGCCCGTACGCCGGCTGCTGGCCGTAGCCCTGCTCGTAGCCGCCCTGGGGCTGGCCGTACTGGTCGTGCCCGTACTGCTGCTGGTTCGGGTCGTAGCCGGGCTGCTGCCCGTAGACCGAGGTGTGCTGGCTGTCGGCCGCCGGGTAGCCGCCGGTCTGCGGGGCCGGCTGACCGCCGGTGGACGGGTACTGCTGGCCGTAGCCCTGCTCGTAGCCGCCCTGCGGCTGGCCGTACTGGTCGTGCCCGTACTGCTGCGCGCCGTACTGCGAGGACCCGTACTGCTGCGAGGACGTCGGATCGCTGTAGGACTGCTCGCCCTGGCCGTAGCCGGCGGGCTGCCCCCACTGCTGGCCGGGCTGGCCGTAGGAGTCCTGCGATGGCACGCCGCCGGTCTGCGGGTTCTGGGACGGGTCGTTGCTCCGGGTGCCGTCGCCATTCGGCGGGTAGGTCATCGTCTGCCTCTTGTTCGTCTCGGTGCTGTCGGCGGCGGGGGTGCCGACGCGATGGGCTCAACATTACCGGTAGCCAGGTGCGCATCTGCGCTGGACGCAGCCGGAAAATAGGTGGTGGTGCGGCATAGCCCCCTAAGACCGCACCACCGCCGGCTAGGACGGCGCAGCGCCCCGGCCGGTTTCATTCCTCCTCGATCTCGTCGTCCTGCTCGGCATTCCAGGTGCCCTCCTCGAGGGGCCGCAGCGGATCGGCGAGCACCCCGCGGCGCATGGCCGAGGCCGCCGCGGCCGCGGTCCGCGGCACGTCTCCGGCGAGGGCCGGGTCGAGCCGGGCCACCTGCTCCAGCACGTCGAGCACCTGACGGCACCAGCGGACGAAGTCCCCCGGCGAGATCTCGAAGCCGGCGCGGGCCAGGTTCGAGAGCACCACGGCGAGCGAGTCACCGCTGGCCCACCGGTACGCAGCGAGCGCGAAGCCCGCGTCCGGGCGGCGCACCCGCGGCGCGTCGAGGCGGGCGGCCTGCTCGTCGAGCGTCCCCCACACGGCGAGCATGGCGCCCAGGGCGGCCCGCACCCGCTTCGACCCCACCGGGACGGTCGCGGTGTCGAAGACCTCGCCGGCGCGCGGCTCGTAGAGGGTCGCCGAGACGACGGCGGCGAGGTCCGCGGGCGCGAGCTCGCCCCACAGGCCGTCGCGGAGGCAGTGCGCGATCAGCAGGTCCGACTCGCTCCACAGCCGCGCCAGCAGGCGGCCGGGGGCCGTCACGGTGTCGTCCGCCCCGAGGTAGCCGAGGTCGGTGAGCAGCACGCAGATGCGGTCGAACGTACGCCCGAGGGACGCCGTGCGCCGGTCGAGCCTGCTGGCGAGCCGGTCGCTGTCCCGCCACGCGCGCCGCGACTCCTCGAGGTCACGGACGTGCTGCTCGCGGTCGGGGCAGGAGTGCACCGGGTGCTCGCGCAGGCGGCTGCGCAGCTCGGCGAGCTCCGCGTCGTCGACGGCGGTCCCACGGCGCCGCTCGGGACGCGGCAGGTCGCGGGCCATCCGAGCCAGGTTCGCCGCCAGGTCGCGGCGCGCCTGCGCCGAGCGGTGGTTGAACGACTTGTTCACCTTCATCCGACCGATGGGCTCGATGCGGTCGTGGAACGCCGCGGTCTCGATGCGGCCGGCCCACCGGTCCTCGGTGAGCGCGACGAGCCGCGGCTGCGGGGCGCCGGCCAGCTCGAGGACCACGGCGACACCGCGGTGCCGCCCGCTCGGGATGTCGATGATGTCGCCGCGGCGCAGCCGCCGGAGTGAGGAGTCGACGTCCGCCCGGCGCGCTGCCTTGCGCTCCTTCGTCGCGCCGCGCTCGAGGTCGCTGATCGCCAGGCGGAGGTCGGCGTACTCGCGGACGTCGCCGCGGTCGCAGTGCACCTCCGCCTGCCGTGAGCGTGCCTCCTGCTGCGCCTGCTCGCGGCGCTGCGCGAGGCCGACCGACGCGCGGTCGACCTGGTACTGCGCGAACGAGCGATCCAGCAGCGCCTTGCTCTCACGACGTCCGAGCTGCCCGACGAGGTTGACGGCCATGTTGTACGACGGGCGGAACGAGCTGTTCAGGGGGAAGGTGCGGGTGGTGGCCAGGCTGGCTACCTCGGCCGGGGTGATGTCGGGGCTCCACAGCGTCACCGCGTGCCCCTCGACGTCGATACCGCGGCGCCCGGCCCGGCCGGTGAGCTGGGTGTACTCCCCCGGCGTCAGCCGCACGTGGCTCTCGCCGTTGTACTTCACCAGCCGTTCCAGCACGACGCTGCGGGCCGGCATGTTGATGCCCAGCGCGAGCGTCTCGGTGGCGAAGACCACCCTGCACAGACCGCGCACGAACAAGTCCTCGACGGTCTCCTTGAACGCCGGGATCAGCCCGGCGTGGTGCGCCGCGTAGCCGTGCTCGAGCGCGTCGAGCCATTCCCAGAAGCCGAGGACCTCGAGGTCGGCCTCCGTCAGCTCGCTGGTGTGCCGCATCGCCGTGCGCCGCACCTCCTCGCGTTCACGGTCGTCGAGCAGCCGGACGCCGGAGCGCCGGCACTGCTCCAGGGCGGCGTCGCACCCCACCCGGCTGAAGATGAAGTAGATCGCCGGCAGCAGCCCCTGCCGGTCGAGCTTCTCGACCACGTCGGTGCGTCGCTGGAGGCGCCAGCCGCCGCCGCGCGGGCCGCGGGGGCCGCCGCGGCCCGCGCCGCTGCCGATCCGCTGCGCCTGCTGGCGGCTGGCCCGCTCGAGGTCCGGGTTCACCAGCCGCTTGCGGGAGTTCTCGGCGAGCAGGTCGTAGAGCCGGTTGCCGAGCATCATGTGCTGCCACAGCGGCACCGGGCGGTCCTCGGTGACGACGATGTCGGTGTTGCCGCGGACGGTGTGCAGCCAGGCGCCGAACTCCTCCGCGTTGCTGACCGTCGCCGACAGCGAGGCGAGCTGCACCCGCTCGGGCAGGTGGATGATCACCTCCTCCCAGACCGCGCCGCGGAACCGGTCGGCGAGATAGTGCACCTCGTCCATCACCACGAAGCCGAGCCGGTCGACCGTGTCGCTCCCGACGTACAGCATGTTGCGCAGCACCTCGGTGGTCATGACGAGCACCGGCGCGTGCGGGTTGATCGAGTTGTCGCCGGTCAGCAGGCCCACCTTCGCGCTGCCGTAGCGGCGGGTCAGCTCGGCGTACTTCTGGTTGGACAGCGCCTTGATCGGCGCGGTGTAGGCGCAGCCCTGCCCGCGGGCCAGCGCGAGGTGGACCGCGAACTCGCCCACCACGGTCTTCCCGGCGCCGGTCGGGGCGCAGACCAGCACCCCGTGCCCGTCCTCGAGCGACTGGCAGGCCATCAGCTGGAACTCGTCGAGCTCGAACGGCAGCAGCGCGGTGAACTCGACGAGGCGCGGATAGCGGCTGCGGTGGGCGGCTCGCGAATAGGCCGCAGCGGGGCTGTCCATGAGCCGAGCCTACCGAGGCGGTCAGTCCTCCGAGCGGTCCAGGCGCGACGGGCCCGGCACCGGCTCCGGTGGAGCGACCTCGTCGGGGTCCTCGCCGAGCGCGGACGGCGAGGTGTCGAGCGGCGACGGCGCGTCGTCGGACAGGTCGCCGTACCCGCTCTGCGCCTCGCGTGCGGCGACCCGCGCGTCGTGCACGCGGGCGAACTGGATCGCTCCCTCGAACAGCAGCACCATCGGCAACGCCATCGCCAGCATGGAGAAGGGATCCTGGGTCGGCGTGATGACCGCCGCGAACACGAACGTCAGGAACATCAGCCAGCGGCGCGAGCGGCTCAGCAGTCCGTAGTGCAGCACCCCGACGAGGTTGAGCATCACGATCAGCAGCGGGAGCTCGAAGCTCACGCCGAACACGAAGATGATCATGACGACGAAGTTCAGGTACTCGGGCGCGGTCAGCGCCGCCGAGACGCCGTCACCGGCGAGGGTCAGCAGGACCTGCAGGCCGGCCTTGAGGGTGAACCAGGCGCAGACCGTGCCGAGCGCGAACAGCACGCTGGACGCCGAGACGAACGAGATGGCCCAGCGGCGCTCGTTCTTGTGCAGCCCCGGCGTGACGAACGCCCAGAGCTGGTAGAGCCAGAACGGCGCGGAGATGATCGCTCCGGCCAGCAGCGCGACCTTCAGGCGCAGCAGCAGACCCCCGGCGGGGTCGAGGAACAGCAGCGTGCAGCCCTGTCCGTCCTTGGTCCAGCGCAGGTCGGACGGCAGCGCGCAGTACGGCTCCTTCAGGAAGCTGAGCAGGCCGTGGTCGTACCAGATGAACCCGATCACCGCGCCGAGGACCACGGCGATGAGCGCCTTGAAGATACGCGAGCGCAGCTCGGTGAGGTGCTCGATGACCGACATCGAGCCGTCGTCGGTCTTGGGCGGCTTGGTCGACTTGGACCGACGCGCCGGAAGATGAACCGCCACGGTGCGGAGCGGTCGCTAGGAGGCCGACGTGGGCGGCGTCTGGTTCGGACGCGGGGTGGGCTGGGCGCTGCCGGGGGCCGGCGGCACCTGGTTCACCGGCCGAGCCGGGGGCTCGATCGGAGCGCGCACCGTCTGCGCCTCCGCCCGAGTGGCGACGTCGTCGTCCTTCATGCCCTGCATCTCACCCTTGAAGATGCGCAGCGAGCGACCGACCGCGCGGGTCGCGTCGGGAAGCTTCTTGTATCCGAAGAGAGCGAAGATCAGGATCGCGATGATCGCAATCTCCATGGGGCCGAGGTTCATGGCAATCCTTCAGGTCTCGAGGGCTCGGCGTCCAGTGTAGGCGCCGGGCGGCCCGGTGGAGGCTAGCCCCGATCACGCACAGTGTGTTCTTCGCCCACGCTCAACCTGCGCACGGGCGCCGGCCGGATCGAGGGCACCTGCACGTCGGCGAGGGTGCGCACCACGCCGAGGGCGGGAGCGGTCTGCCGCTCGGCAGCGGTGACGGCGGCCTCGAACCGGGCCACGCGACCGCGCAGGTCGAACACCAGCACGCCCACCAGGCCGAGGGCGAGCACCAGGACGCCGACGCAGATCCACAACACCATGGCGGCCAGTCTAGGACGCCGCGCCGCGGTACCGCTCCAGCGCGGCCCGGCTGCGCGCGGCGACCCGCGCGGCCGCATCGGCGACCGCGGGGTCGGAGTACGACGCGAGGCCGTCGGGGCCGAGCTGGGTGACCAGCCGGTCGAGGGTCTCGGGGCTGATCAGCAACCGGACCTCGGCCCCGCCGTCCGGGCGGTCGCGCACCGACTCGGTGTCGTAGTACTCGGTGACCCAGCGCCCGGCCCGCGTCAGCTCGAGGGTGACCTCGACGTCTCCCTCGCTCGGCGTGTACACGCCCTCGGAGAGGTCGCGCTCGGGCGCCTCGTGGCGCTGCAGCGGCTCGTCGAGGGCCGCCAGGTCGCCGATGCGGTCCAGGCGGAACGTGCGGACCGCCTCGGCGCGCCGGCACCACGCCTCGAGGTAGTCGACGCCGTCCACCCGGAACAGCCGGATCGGGTCGACGACGCGGCTGCCGACCTCGTCGCGGGACGCCGTCCAGTAGTCGATCCGCACGGCGCGCTCGGCACCCAATGCCGCGCGCAGCAGCTCCGCGGACTCCGAGGCCGGCTCGGCCTCCACCGTGACCGGGGAGGCGACCCGCGAGCCGACGGCGCCCTCGAGCTTGGCCAGGGCGCTGAGGATCGCGTCGTGGCTGACCGTGCCGGGGCTCTGCGCGAGGGCGCGCAGCGCGATCACCAGCGAGCTGGCCTCCGCCGCGGTGAGCTGCAGGGGGCGCACCATCCCGGCGTTCTCGGTGATCGAGACGCGATCGCCGTCGTACACCACCTCGATCAAGTCGCCCATCCCCTGCCCGGGCAGGCCGCAGTACGACAGCGTATCGAGGTCGCGGCGGATCTGCGCCGGCGTGGTGCCCAGCTCGCTCGCGAGGTCGCCCAGCGGCGTGCCCGGGTGCGTCAGCAGGAACGGCACCAGCAGGCTCATCCGGCGCAGCTGCTCGCGCTGGTTGCCTATCCCGCCCATCACGCCACCGTCCCGTCGCCCATCGCGGCCAGCTGCTCGAGCCGGCGGACGACGGCCGCGCGCGCCTCGGGCGGCGACAGCACCTCCACCTGGTCGGCGTACGGCGTGACGATCCCGGCCAGCGACCACACGTCGCGTGCGGAGATCGCGATCCGGTCGGCGTCGGCCGGCTGCTCGACGCCGCGAGCCAGCCGCCGCAGACCCGGCGCGTCGGTGCCGTGCAGCGCGATGACCGCGCGCAGCGGCTGGCTGAACTCGGGGCCGCCGACGGCCGCCGACAGCCGCAGGTCCGCCGGGCGCTCGAACGCCCCGTCGGGGCCGTCCGCCGCGACGTCCCCGACGATCCTGGACAGCCGGAACACCCGCTGCTCGCCGCGGTCGACATCGTGCCCCACGACGTACCACCGGGCCTTCCACGAGACCAGGCCCCACGGCTGCACGTGCCGGCGCGAGACCGGCGGGTCGCTGGTGCGCGAGCGGTAGTCGAAGCGGACCTCGCGGCGGTCGGTCGCGGCCTCCAGCAGCACGTCGAACGACGGGTCGGAGCCGCGCAGCTGCGGGTGCCACTGGCTGCCGGCCGGCGCCTCGATCGCCACGCCCCCGGCGCGCAGCTTCCGGACCGCGCCCTGCGTCTCGGACGCGAACTGGGCGCTTCGCCACCAGTCGGCGGCCAGCGCGACGGCGGTCGCCTCGGGCGGCGTCAGCGAGATGTCCGGGAGGGTGTTGTCGCGGCCCTTGATGCGGTAGCCCGGCACGGTGTCGGAGAAGGAGTTCGTGCCGGTCTCGATCACCACCCCGAGCTCGCGCAGGTCCTCCTTGTCGCGCTCGAACTTCCGCTCGAACGCCGCCTGGCCCTTGTCCGAGTAGTCCCGCCCGTACGCCACGACGGCACGGCGGATCCGCTCAGCCGTCAGGAACTGCCGCGTGGACATGAGGCAGATAAGCAGGTTGAGCAGGCGTTCGTTCTTCGCGCTCGACACGTAGCCCACCCTATCGGCCGCGCGGAGCGGCGGCGGCACGCCGAGCCGATAGGGTGTGGCGAATGCAGACCGGGGATGCTGAGCAGTCGTTGGTGCGGTGGCGCGAGGCGCGGGTCGACGGCCTCGGTAAGGCGTGGCGCGGCGCCCAGGAGCTCCGGCTGACCGTGCGCGGCCGGCACGGCGAGCCGGACAGCCAGGCACGCGGTCTGGCCTACCCAGCGCTCGTCGGCCACCCCGCGGAGGGCGACCGCGTGCTGGTGAACACCACCGCGCTCGCGATGGGCCTCGGCACCGGCGGGTACGCCGTCGTCATCGCCAACCTCGACCGGCTGCCGGCCGACCGGGAGGGTCCCGGCCACCTGGTGAAGATGCGCTACAGCCCGCTGCAGGCCACCGTGCTCGGCGTGGACGAGCAGGACTCCCCCCATCACGCGGCGATCGCCGCTCGCGAGTCGGTCGAGGGGATGCCGGTGGTCGTGGCGGACCTGCACTCGGCGCTGCCGGCGATCGTCGCCGGCGTGCACGCCGACCGTCCGGCCGCCCGGATCGCCTACGTGTGGAGCGACGGCGGCGCGCTCCCCGCCTGGTTCTCGCGCACCGTCGCCGACCTCGGCGACCGGCTGTGCGGCACGGTCACCGTGGGCCAGGCGGTCGGCGGCGATCTGGAGGCGGTCACCGTGCACAGCGGTCTGATCGCGGCCCGCGAGGTGCTCCGCGCCGATCTGGCGATCGTCGCGCAGGGTCCCGGGAACCTCGGGACGGGGACGCCGTGGGGCTTCTCCGGCGTGGCCGCCGGTGAGGCGCTGAACGCGGCCGACGCGGTCGGTGGCCGGCCGGTCGCGGCGCTGCGGGTCTCCGACGCGGACCCCCGCGGACGGCACGTCGGCGTCTCGCACCACTCCACGACCGCGTTCTTCAAGGTCGGGCTCGTCGCCTGCGACGTCCCGCTGCCCGAGGCCCTGCCGGAGGCGCTGCAGCGTGCCGTGGACGACGACCTGAGCGGGCTGCCGCCGCGCGCCGTCCGGCATCGCGTCGCGATCGACGGGCTCGACGACGCGCTGCGTGCGCTGCCGGTACGGCTCTCGACGATGGGCCGTGGGCTGGACGAGGATTACGCCTACTTCCTGGTCAACGCCGCGGCAGGCCGCTTCGCGGCCGGGCTGCTGGACTAGGCGCTCGCTCAGAGCGGCCGGGGTGCGGCCTGGCGCATCGTCTCGATGAGCCGGTCGACCCGCTCGTCGACGCTCTTGAACGGGTCGCGGCACAGGATGGTGCGGGCCGCCTGGTCGTTGAGCTTGAGGTGCACCCAGTCGACGGTGAAGTCGCGCCGCAGCTCCTGGGCCGCCCGGACGAACTCGCCGCGCAGCCGGGCGCGGGTGGTCTGCGGCGGGATGTCCTGCGCGGCGTCCACCTCCTCGTCGGTGCTGACGCGCTCGGCCAGCCCCTTGGCCTCGAGCACCGGGAACAGCCCGCGGCCGCGCTTGATGTCGTGGTAGGCCAGGTCCAGCTGCAGGACGCGGGGGTCGTCCAGGTCCAGCCCGTGCCGCGCGCAGTAGCGGTCGACGAGGGCCTTCTTGATGGCCCAGTCGATGCTGCGGCTGATCGACGAGTGGTCCTTGGACTCGATCGCCTCGAGGGTGCGCCGCCACAGCCGGACCGCCGTGCGGTGCTCGGGATCGACGTCGTGCTCGGCGCAGTACCGCTCGGCGCGCTCGAGGTAGCCGCGCTGGATCTCCAGCGCGGTGCTCGTGCGGCCGTTCGCGAGCCGGATCGGCGCCGTGCCGTCGAGGTCCTTCGAGATGTCGCGGATGGCGCGGATCGGGTTGTCGATGGCCACGTCGGGGAAGCCGACGCCGTCCTCGATCATCCGCAGCACCAGATCACACGACGCCACCTTCAGCAGCGTGGTCGTCTCGCTGCAGTTGGAGTCGCCGACGATCACATGCAGCCGCCGGTACTTCTCGGCGTCCGCGTGCGGCTCGTCGCGGGTGTTGATGATCGGGCGGGAGCGGGTGGTGGCGCTGGAGACGCCTTCCCACACGTGCTCGGCGCGCTGGCTGAAGGCGTAGATCGTGCCCTTGGCGGTCTGCAGCACCTTGCCGGCGCCGCAGATGATCTGCCGGGTCAGCAGGAACGGCACCAGGGTCTCGGTGATCTTCGACAGCTCGCGGCCGCGGGTCACCAGGTAGTTCTCGTGGCACCCGTAGGCGTTGCCGGCCGAGTCGGTGTTGTTCTTGAACAGGTAGATCTGGCCCTCGATGCCCTCGGCGGCGAGCTTCTGCTCGGCCTCGCGCATGAGGCCCTCGAGGATCCGTTCGCCGGCCCGGTCGTGCACCACCAGGTCGTGTACGTTGTCGCACTCGGCGGTCGCGTACTCGGGGTGCGAGCCGACGTCGAGGTACAGCCGCGAGCCGTTGGCCAGGAACACGTTCGAGGACCGGCCCCAGGCCACCACGCGGCGGAACAGGTAGCGCGCCACCTCGTCCGGAGACAGCCGGCGCTGGCCCTGGAAGGTGAAGGTGACGCCGTACTCGGTCTCGATGCCGAAGATCCGCCGCGGGAGGCTGGTCACTCGGCGCCCGCCTGCGTGCTGCCGAGGATCTCGTCGACCTGCGCCGCGGTCAGCCGGCGGAACGCGCGGCCGGGCCGCCCGCGCTCGAGGATGGCGATCTCGAGGTTGGTCGAGGGGATGCCGCGGGGCTGCCCGTCGGCGCCGCTGGAGAGCGCCTCGACGGCGACCCGGATGGCGGCCTCGGGCTCGAGGCCGTCGGCGTACTTCTCCCGCAGCGCGGCGCTGACCGCGTCCGACTGCCCACCCATCACCACGAACCCGGGCTCGTCGACGACGGACCCGTCGAAGGTGAGGCGGTAGAGCTGGTCCTGCCCGGGCGCGTCGCCGACCTCGGCCACGCAGATCTCGACCTCGAACGGCTTGAGCTGCTCGCTGAAGATGCTGCCGAGGGTCTGCGCATAGGCGTTGGCCAGCCCGCGGCCGGTCACGTCGCGCCGGTCGTAGGCGTAGCCGCGGGTGTCGGCGTACCGGATCCCGGCCTGGCGCAGGTTCTCGAACTCGTTGTAGCGGCCCACGGCGGCGAAGCCGATCCGGTCGTAGATCTCGCCGACCTTGTGCAGCGTGGACGACGGGTTCTCGGCGATGAGCACCACCCCGCCGGTCGCGGACAGGACGGCGACGGAGCGGCCCCGCGCGATGCCCTTGCGGGCGTACTCGGTCTTGTCCCGCATGATCTGCTCGGCACTGGCGTACATCGGCATGCTCATAGTGGCTGCGCGCTCCTTAGCTGCGTGAGTCGGCTGCGGCGGGCAGCGGTAGGTACATCGGCATGCTCATCGCGGCTACCTCCCCGATCCCTGTGGTGTGTGGCTGGAGACCGAGCGGTCGCGGCGCAGGCGGCCGGTGCGCGCGGCGAGGATGTCGTCGCAGATCGCCTCGATCTCGGGATCCGAGACCCGGCGGACGCCGTCGGCGTTGATCACCATGCAGATCGGGAACAGCCCGCGGGTGAGGTCGGGGCCGCCGGTGGCGGTGTCGTCGTCCGCGGCGTCGTAGAGCGATTCGACGAGCGCGTGCACCACGCCGGCCTCGTCGAGGTCCTTGTCCCAGAGCTTCTTCAGGGCACTCTTGGCGAACATCGACCCCGAGCCGATGGCGTGGAAGAGCTGCTCCTCGTAGCAGCCGCCGGTCACGTCGTAGCTGAAGATGCGGCCGGCGTCCGCGGGCTGGCGGTGCTGGTCGAACCCGACGTAGAGCGGGAGGACGGCCAGGCCCTGCAGCGCGATGGACAGGTTGCCCTTCAGCATCGCGGCCAGCCGGTTGGCCTTGCCGTCGAGGGAGAGCGTCGCTCCCTCGATCTTCTCGTAGTGCTCGAGCTCGATCTGGAACAGCCGGACCATGTCGAGGGCGATACCGGCCGCGCCGGCGATCCCGATCGCGCTGTGCGCGTCGGCCGAGTAGACCTTCTCGATGTCGCGCTGCGCCACGAGATTGCCCATCGTCGCCCGGCGGTCACCACCGATGACGACGCCGCCCTCGTAGGTGGCGGCGACGATGGTCGTGCCGTGCGGGGCGTCGATCCCGACCGTGCCCGGGGGCAGCGGACGTCGTCCGGGCAGCAGGTCGGGCTGGGTGCGCCCGAGCAGCTCGGTGAACGAGGAGCCGCCTTCGTTCAGGTACGGCGCGGGCAGGCCGCCGTGCAGGTTGTCGCGGGGCACGGGGCTACTGTCCGCCCTTCTGCACGAACTGCTTGACGAACTCCTCGGCGTTGGACTCCAGGACGCCGTCGATCTCGTCGAGGATGGAGTCGAGGTCGTCGGACATCTGCTGGTGCGCCTGCGCGGCGCCGGGGGCCGGGGCCGCGGCGTCGTCGGGCTCACCGTCGCCGCCGGGGCGCTGGCGCTCGACATTCTCCTGTGCCATGTCCTGCTCCTTCTGTCGTGGTGCGATCGGGACGCTACGGTGCCGCCGCGAGCCGGTCGACCAGGTCGCCGGCGTCGCGTGATGCATCGAGCAGCTCGGCGACGTGGGCGTGGGTGCCGCGCAGCGGTTCCATCATCGGCACCCGAACATATCCTGGCTTGCCGGTGTCCAGCACGATGCTGTCCCAGGACGCGGCCGCGACGTCGAGCCCGAACCGGCGGATGCACTCGCCGCGGAAGTACGCACGGGTGTCGGTGGGTGGGGTCGACATGGCCCGCTGCACGTCGGCCTCGGTGAGCAGCGTTTGCATCGCGCCGCGGTGCACCAGCCGGTTGTACAGGCCCTTGTCGAGGCGGACGTCGGAGTACTGCAGGTCGACCAGCGCCACCCGCGGGCTCGCCCAGCCGAGCGCGTCGCGGTTCTTGTAGGCCTCGAGCAGCCGGAGCTTGGCCACCCAGTCGAGGCGGTCGGCGAGCAGCATCGGGTCGCGCTCGAGCGCGTCGAGGGCGCCGCGCCACGCGGTGAGCACCTCGGCGGTCTGCGGGTCGAGGTCGTCGCGCATGAACTGCTCTGCGGCCTCGAGGTAGCCGCGCTGGATCTCGATCGCGGTCAGCCGGCGCCCGTCGGTGAGCTCGAGCCGGCCGCTGAGCTGCCAGTCGTGCGAGACCGCGTGGATGGCCGGCACCGGGTCGCGCAGGGCCAGCCCGCGCGGGGCGACGCCGTGCTCGATCATCGCCAGCACCAGCGCCGTCGTGCCGAGCTTCAGGAAGGTCGAGATCTCCGAGAGGTTCGCGTCGCCGACGATCACGTGCAGCCGTCGATATTTCGACGCGGTCGCGTGCGGCTCGTCGCGGGTGTTGATGATCGGTCGCTTGAGCGTCGTCTCGAGCCCGACCTCGGCCTCGAAGAAGTCGGCCCGCTGGGAGAGCTGGAAGCCGGGCTTGGTGCCGTCCTGGCCGATCCCGACCCGCCCGGCTCCGCAGAACACCTGCCGGGTCACGAAGAACGGGGTGAGGTAGTCGATCAGGTCGTCGAACGGTGTCGAGCGGCGCACGAGGTAGTTCTCGTGCGTGCCGTACGACGCGCCCTTGTTGTCGGTGTTGTTCTTGTAGAGCGTGACCTGTGGGTTGCCCGGCACGCTGCCGAGCCGGCGCGCGGCCTCCTCGACGACCCGCTCCCCCGCCTTGTCCCACAGCACCGCGTCGCGGGGCGTCGTGACCTCCGGCGCGGAGTACTCGGGGTGCGCGTGGTCGACGTACAGCCGGGCGCCGTTCGTCAGCACGACGTTCGAGAGGTAGGGATCGTCGGCGAGGTCCGTCCCGTTGTGGTCGAGCGCGTCGGAGGCGTTGACGTGGTAGCCGCGGGCGTCCGCCAGCGGGTCCTCGCCGACGAAGTCCCACAGCGGACGCCGGCGGGGCGTGTCGCTGGCGGCGTACGCATCGACCAGCTGCGCCGACAGCACCATGGGGTTGGCGGTGGGGTCTCCCGGGACGCTGATGCCGTACTCGACCTCGGTCCCGATGACGCGATGCACGCTCATCAGAGGTATTGGCCCGTTCCGTGCATCGTCTCGATCGCCTCGCCCGGGTTCTTGGACTTGTTCGAGATCAGGGTGCGGATGTAGACGATCCGCTCCCCCTTCTTGCCCGAGATCCGCGCCCAGTCGTCGGGGTTGGTGGTGTTGGGTAGGTCCTCGTTCTCGGTGAACTCGTCGAAGACGCTCGTCATCAGGTGCCCGACGCGCAGCCCTCGGGAGCCGGTGAGCAGGTAGTCCTTGATGGCGAGCTTCTTGGCCCGGTCGACGATGTTCTGGATCATCGCGCCGGAGTTGAAGTCCTTGAAGTACATGATCTGCTTCTCGCCGTTGGCGTACGTGACCTCGAGGAACTGGTTGGTCTCGGTCTCTGCGTACATCCGTTCGACGACCGCCTGGATCATGCCCTCGACGGTGGCCTGCCGGTCACCGCCGTGCTCGGCGAGGTCGTCCTCGTTGATCGGCAGGTCGGCGGTGAGGTACTTGGAGAAGATGTCCGCGGCCGCCTCGGCGTCCGGCCGTTCGATCTTGATCTTCACGTCGAGGCGGCCGGGCCGCAGGATCGCGGGGTCGATCATGTCCTCGCGGTTGGAGGCGCCGATCACGATCACGTTCTCCAGCCCCTCGACGCCGTCGATCTCGGCGAGCAGCTGCGGGACGATCGTGGTCTCGACGTCGGAGCTCACGCCGGTCCCCCGGGTGCGGAAGATCGACTCCATCTCGTCGAAGAACACGATGACCGGCGTCCCGTCGTTGGCCTTCTCGCGGGCCCGGCCGAAGATGGTGCGGATGTGCCGCTCGGTCTCGCCCACGAACTTGTTCAGCAGCTCGGGGCCCTTGATGTTCAGGAAGTAGGAGCGCGCCAGCTTGTCGTTGTCCGGCTCGTCGCCGGCGGACACCCGGGCCGCGTGGATCTGCTTGGCGAGTGAGTTGGCGACCGCCTTGGCGATCAGCGTCTTGCCGCACCCGGGCGGGCCGTACAGCAGCACCCCCTTGGGCGGCCGGAGGTGGTGCTCGGCGTACAGCTCGGCGTGCAGGAACGGCATCTCGACCGCATCCTGGATCAGCTCGATCTGGCCCTGCAGGCCCCCGATGTCGCTGTAGGAGATGTCCGGGACCTCCTCGAGCACGAGGTCCTCGACGTCGCTCTTGGGGATCCGCTCGTAGATGTACGCCGACTTGCTCTCCATGAGCACGCTGTCGCCGATGCGCAGGCTGCCGTCGGTGAGCGGATCGGCGAGGTAGCAGACCCGCTGCTCGTCGGTGTGCGTCGCGACCAGGGCCCGCTCGGGACGGTCGTGCTCGTCGGTGAGGATCTCCTTCACGGCGACGACCTCGCCGGCGCGGTCGTAGCCGACGACGTCCACGACGTTGAGCGCCTCGTTCAGGATCACCTCGCAGCCGCGCTGCAGCACGGCCTGGTCGATCTCCGGCGAGATGCCGACGCGCAGCTTGCGGCCGGCGCTGAGGATGTCGACGGTGTCGTCGTCGTGGTGGCGCAGGAACACCGCGAACCCGTTGGGCGGGGCGGCGAGCCGGTCGATCTCCTCGCGGAGGTGGGCGAGCTGCTCCTTCGCATCGCGCAGGGTGCCGACCAGCTTGTCGTTGCGCTCGGCGAGCGCCTGGGCGCGTTGCTGCGACTCGACCAGCCGTTCGGACACCAGCCGAGAGGACGCCGGACCCGCCGCGATCTTCGTGCGCAACCGGTCGATCTCCTGCTGCAGCAGGCGGACCTGGGTGGCGGACGAATCTCCGGGGGTGCTCGAGGGAGTCTGCTCGCTCATCACCCCACTGTATAGCGGGGCGGGCCGGGCGCGGGCGGTCCCGCGCCTGGGACCGATGTGACGGATGAATACTCCTGAGGCATCGGAGTGGCGACCCGGCAACGGCGCTGCCTGCGCTTACGGTGACAGGTATGTATAGAGCCCGTTCTCTCGCCTCCGCGGTGGTGGCGACCCTGGCCACCGGCGCGGCCCTGTCCACCGCCGTGTGGGCCGGCGCCGTCCTCGCCGCCCGGGGCACCAGCCAGTCGATCCTTCCCACCCTCCTGACCACCGGCAGCTTCTCCGGGCTCGAGTGGCCGTTCCGCGCGGACCGGCCCGGCACCCCGGTGCACGTGGCGTTCTACGTCGCCGTGGCCGCCGCGGCCGTCGTCACCGGTCTGGTGACGCTGCTCGCGGTGCGGCGCGGCTCGCCGCGGAACGGGGCCGCGGCGCTGCTCGGCACCTGGTTCGGCACCGTCCTGGGCTGTCTGGTCGCGGCCGTCGCCGTCTACTACATCCGCCTCGACGCGCTCGCCGCGAACGCCGGCGCCCGCAACGAGGTGCTGGCCGGCTTGCTCGGCCGGTTCGCCTTCGGCGGGATGGTCCTCGGGCTGGTGCCGGCGTTGCTGTCGTGGGTGGCGTTCAAGATCGCCAACCGCAGTCGCGCCGCGGCGTACACCGAGGCGATGGATCTGGCCGACGGGCGCAACGTCGACGAGAACCCGTTCGACCTGGCACCCGGGTCGATCTCGCAGAGCCGTCCGGTCGAGCCGGGCTTCACCTACCCATCCGGTGACGGCTCGCACGACGGGTCCTACCGCGACGCGGACCTGCCGCCGTCCGAGCGGCGTACCGGCACCATGACGTTCAGTGACGTGACCGACGCGACCGGGGAGGACTTCTCCGACGCCGGCCGCGACGATCTCGGCACGCACGTAGACGACTACGGCGTCCGCCCGAAGACGCCTGCCGAGCAGGCCCCGGAGCTACGGAAGACGGGGTCGTAGCCGCTTCTGCGCCGGCGTCTCGCGGTCGGTCCCGACGGGTTCGGGATCGACCGCGTTCGCGTGTGCGAACGGGTTCTGCGGCGCCTCGTCGACCGACTGCCCGGCCTCGGCGGCCCGCGCCGTGGTCGGCTTGCGGTGCCGGGCCGGTGGGACGACGCCGTCGGAGAGTCGCCGCGCGGTGACCAGGAACGCGGTGTGCGCGATCATCCGGTGATCGGGGCGCACCGCGAGGCCCACGACGTGCCACGGCCGCACCAGGCACTCCCAGGACGACGGCTCGGTGAACGAGCCGTGCGCGCGCAGTTCCTCGACGAGCCGGGACAGCTGCGGGACGGTGGCCACGTAGCCGATCAGCACGCCGCCGGGGCGCAGCCGGGCGGCCACGGCGGCGAGCGGCTCCCACGGCGCCAGCATGTCCAGGATGACCCGGTCGAACGTCTCCTCGCCGGCGCCGACGTCCGCGAGGTCACCGACCCGCAGTGTCCAGTTCGCCGGCCGCTCGCCGAAGAACGTCTCGACGTTCTGCACGGCGACGACGGCGTGGTCCTGGCGGATCTCGTACGAGGTGACCGAGCCGGCCGGGCCGACGGCGCGCAGCAGGGAGCACGTGAGCGCGCCCGATCCGGCCCCCGCCTCCAGGACGCGTGCACCCGGGTGGATGTCGCCCATCGCGACGATCTGCGCGGCGTCCTTCGGGTAGATCACCTGCGCCCCGCGCGGCATCGAGAGCACATAGTCGGCCAGCAGCGGCCGCAGCGCGAGGTACGGCGTCCCGTCGGTGGACTTCACGACCACGCCTTCGGGTCCCCCGATCAGCGCGTCGTGCGCGATCGCCCCGCGGTGGGTGTGGAACTCCTTGCCGGCCTCGAGGGTGAGCGTGTGCATCCGTCCCTTGGGATCGGTCAGCTGTACCCGCTCTCCGACATGGAGGGGATTGATGGTCTCGGGAGCGGCGTCAGTCACTCGGTCAAGGCTACCGGTCGCGCAGCGCCGCTTCGCCGGTGATGCCCAGCGGCGTCCCGTCGGCGGCGACGACGGCATACCAGGGGTCATCGTGCTCGCGGACCACCGCCAGCAGGTCGAGCGCGCTCGCCGTCTCGGCGAGGATCCGGTGCGGGGGCAGCACGGTCGCGAGCGCACCGAGCGTTCCCGCGTCGTCCGCCGCTGACCGGTCGACGTACCCGAGGCCGTCGGCGGTCCGCACCAGCACCAGCGGGGTGCGCGCCGCCGCCAGCGCGGACGCCGGCAGCGCGCCGTCCAGGACGTCGATCGCGGTCAGGCGACCGACGAGCGGGATGGCGGCGAGGGCCCGCTCGCGGCGGGACTCGTCCCGGCTGCGGGCGGCCATCGACCACAGGGACGCCGACATGACGGCCAGGATCAGCACCCAGGGGATCTCGTGCACCGGATCGGGGGCGCCGAGGACTCGCCACACCGCCCATCCCGCCAACGCCGCCGCGATGCCCTGGCCGACGTACGACGCGATGCCGACGGCGCGGGCGCGATCCCCCGTCAGCCGCCACAGCACACCGACCGCGACCCGGCCGCCGTCGAGCGGCAGCCCGGGCAGCAGGTTGAAGGCCGCGATCGCCAGGTTGGCCAGCGTGACCGCCGAGACGAACATCCCGGCCACGCCGGACAGGCCGAGGTTCGCGCCGGAGCCGGTGAGGATGCCGATGCCGCCGGGCACGCCGAGCGCGATCGACACCGCCGGACCCGCAGCCGCGACGACGAGCTCGCGCTCGGGCGAGTCGTCGGCGCTGCGGATCGACGTCGCGCCGCCGAGGAAGCCCACCTCGACGCGCTCGACCTCGCAGCCGGTCAGCCGCGCGGCGGCGACGTGCCCGAGCTCGTGCAGCAGCACCGAGAGCCCCCACATCAGCGCGAGGGCGGCAGCCGTGCCGACGGCGGCGGCGGGGTTGAGCCAGTCGTCCAGCCGCTGGGTGTACAGCGGGACGATCACGGCCACGAACAGCAGCCACGACCAGGTGACGTAGATCGGCGCGCCGAGGAAGCGCGCGACGCGCAGGGCATGGGGTGGCACGACGGCCATGCTAGTTCCCCGGCGAGAAGTGTCGGTCCGCTCGCCTACCCTGTGCACGTGCCTCAGATACCAGCCGAAGCCCCCGAGCGCGCCGTCACCGGCTCGTTGTCGCCGTCGCGCGCGGCCGACTTCAAGACCTGCCCCCTGCTCTACCGCTTCCGCAGCGTCGACCGGCTCCCGGAGGCGCCGTCCTCCGCTGCGGTCCGCGGCACCGTCGTGCACGCGGTGCTGGAGCGGATGTTCGACCTGCCGCGGGCGCAGCGCACGCCGTCGACCGCCCGCGACATGGTCGAGCCGGCCTGGGAGCAGATCGCCGAGGCCGAGCCCGAGCTGCGCGCGTTGTTCGACGCCGACCACGACGGCACCGCCCAGGCCACCTGGCTGGCGTCGGCCCGCGATCTGGTGAGCACCTACTTCGAGCTGGAGGATCCGCGCGGCTTCGACCCCACCGGTCGTGAGCTGCTGGTGGAGACCGTCCTCGACGACGGGCTGCTGCTGCGCGGCTACGTCGACCGGCTCGACACCGCGCCCGACGGCCAGGTCCGGGTGGTCGACTACAAGACCGGCGCGTCGCCGCGGGAGGCCTTCGAGGGCAAGGCGCTGTTCCAGATGAAGTTCTATGCGCTGGTCCTGTGGCGCACCACCGGCACGATCCCCGCGCAGCTGAAGCTCATGTACCTCTCCGACCGTGACGAGCTGCGCTACTGCCCCGACCAGCACGAGCTCGAGCGGCTCGAGCGGCAGCTCGCGGCGCTCTGGGCGGCGATCGAGAAGTCGCTGGCCGCGCGCGAGTTCCGGCCGAACCCGAGCAAGCTGTGCAACTGGTGCGACCACAAGGCGCTGTGCCCGGCGTACGGCGGCACGCCGCCGCCGTTTCCCGACGAGCACGCGCTGAGCTTCACCATCAACCGGCGCACCGAGAACCCCACCGCCGACTGAGCCGCCTCGCCGTCGTCCCGCCGGATAATTGAGCGATCGCTACATATGTGCGATAGTGCGCACACGTCAGCAGCACCGGTGGCCGGGCCACCGCACTCTCATCCAGGGGGAAACATGGCCGAGTTCGACCTCGTGGTCCGCGGCGGCACCGTCGTCGACGGATCGGGCGCGGAGGGCTTCAGCGGCGACGTCGCGGTCTCCGGCGGACGGATCGTGGAGACCGGCACGGTCTCCGGCCGGGGCAGGCGGGAGATCGACGTCGACGGGGCGGTCGTCGCGCCCGGGTTCGTCGACATCCACACCCACTTCGACGGCCAGGCGACCTGGGACAGCTATCTGCAGCCGACCTCGTGGCACGGCGTCACGACCGCCGTGATGGGCAACTGCGGGGTCGGCTTCGCGCCGGCCGTGCCGGCCGACCACCAGCGGCTGATCAGGCTGATGGAGGGCGTCGAGGACATTCCGGGCGTGGCGCTCACCGAGGGGCTGGCGTGGGACTGGGAGAGCTTCCCCGAGTTCCTCGACGCGCTGGAGCGCAACCCGCACGACGTCGACTTCGCGACCCAGGTGCCGCACGCGGCGCTGCGGGTGCGCGCGATGGGCAGCCGCGCGGCCTCGCACGAGATCGCCACCGGTGAAGAGGTCGCGATGATGGCGAAGCTCGCCGCCGAGGCCATCGAGGCGGGCGCGCTGGGCTTCTCCACCTCGCGCACGCTGAACCACAAGAGCAGCGACGGCGAGCTCACCCCGTCGTACCGCGCCGGCGTCGACGAGCTCGTGGCGATCGCCCGGGCCATCGGTGAGACCGGCACCGGCGTGCTGCAGCTCGTCTCGGACCTGCCGGTGAAGGACCAGTCCGAGTTCGAGCTCGTCACCAGGATGCTGGAGGCCTCGCGGCGTCCGATGTCGATCTCGCTGGCTCAGGGCGGCCCGAATCCCGACCGCTACAAGTCGATCCTGGCGTTCATCACCGAGATGAACGAGCGGGGGCACACCTTGCGCGGCCAGGCGGGCGCCCGGGCGATCGGCATCATCCTCGGGCTGGAGTGCACGCTGCACCCGTTCATGATGAACCCCGTCTTCAAGGAGATCGCGCACCTGCCCATCGCGGAGCAGGCCGCCCGGATGTCGGATCCGGCGATGAAGTCCCGGATGCTCGCGGCCCAGACCGCCGAGAAGGACCCGAACATCATCGGCGGGGAGCTGATCGACTTCTACAGCCACATGGTGTACCTGGCCGACCCGCCGGACTACGAGCCGGACCTGCGGACCCAGTCCCTGGCCAACCGGGCCTTCGCCGAGAACCGGACGCCCGAGGACATCGCCTACGACATCATGGTCGAGGACGAGGGGCGTGGAAAGCTCTACGCTCCCCTGCTCAACTACGGCCACGGCAACCTCGACGCGGTCCGCGAGATGCTGGCGCACCCGCACACCGTCCCCGGGCTGTCGGACGGCGGCGCGCACGTCGGAACCATCTGCGACGGCAGCTTCCCCACCACGCTGCTGCAGTACTGGGTCCGCGACCGCCCGCACGGCCGCCTCAGCCTGCCGTTCGTGATCGCCCGTCAGGCGCGCGCCACCGCCGAGGCGGTCGGCCTGCTGGATCGGGGCCTGCTGCGGCCGGGCTACAAGGCCGACCTCAACGTCATCGACATGGACGCTCTGCACCTGCACCGGCCCACCGTGCGCTTCGACCTGCCCGCGGGCGGCCGCCGCCTGCTGCAGCGCGCCGATGGCTATCGGCACACGTTCGTCAGCGGCGTGGAGGTCTACCACGACGGCGAGGCGACCGGCGAGCTCCCGGGCAAGCTGGTCCGCGGGGCCCAGTCCGTCTGAGCCGCGTCACTGCGGGACGTCGAGCTCGCTGTCCCCGAGCTGCTCGCGCACCCGCCGCAGGTCCGGCTCGGACGGCATCTCGTCCGTGACCCGCACGATGGCGGCGCCGATGTCGGTGCGATCGGCGGGGATCGTGCCGTCGGCGACGAGCAGCTCCACGACGTCACGCACGTCGTCGTCGCTGAGCCGGCGCCGCAGCAGCGCGATCAGCGGAATGTAGTCCTGCTGCGGGACACCGGCCGGGTAGCCCTTCTTGAGCCAGGCCGTGACGCGGGTGAGCAGGCCGTCCTTGGCGTCCGCGTCGGCGTCGGGCTGCTCGGCCTGGCGGTGCATCGCCGCGCTGCCGGCCAGCGGCCAGCCGCCCGCAGCGAGCCGCGCGGACACCCGCGCGATGTCGTCGGCGCTCGCGTTCTGGAAGGTGCGCTCGGAGATCACCCGCTCGATGTCCTCGCGGCCGATCGCCGCCTTGCCCTGCTCGGCGTAACGGCCCAGGGCGTCGACGATCTGGTCGAGCTCGGTGGTCGTCAGCTGCCGGTGCAGGATGCCCAGCAGGGCGACGTAGTCGCCGCGCGGTACCCCGTTCGGGTAGCCGGCGCGCAGCCAGCCGAGGATCCGGGTCAGGAGGTTGTCGGCCATCTAGTGCCCCTTGTCCTGCACGACCGGGAGCACGCCGTGGAAGACGACCTCCTTGCCGAAGCCCGAGGCCACGATCATGGCGATGCCGAGCGCCACCGCCCCGAGGACGACCAGGAAGCAGGCGATCCCGATCAGCCGCCCGATCGGGTGCGGACGCTGCTCGCCGGTCTCGGCCGCTCCGCCGGCTCCGTAGGCCATCGCGCGTACGCCGAGGGCGAAGATCAGCGGGAGACCCGCGCCGAACAGCAGGCCGGCCAGCAGCACCTTCCAGGCGCCTTCGAGGGCGAAGCCGAGATTGCTCACGATGCGACCTTCCGGGTGTTGGCGCCGAGGGCGGCGCCGTCCGGCGGGACGGTCGCGCTCCCCCACGCGTCGTTGACGTTGCCCGCGTCGACCGGGGCCTTGCGGGAATGCCGGTACAGGTATGCCGACAGGGCGGCGAGCAGTCCGAAGACGACGAGCGGGCCCGCCAGCCCGCCGATCAGGTGGCCGATCCACCACATCAGCGCCCCGACGACGGCCGCGGCCGGCAGGGTGATCAGCCAGGCGGCCACCATCCGCCCGGCGACGCCCCATCGCACCTCGGCACCCTTCCTGCCGATGCCGGTGCCGAGGATCGATCCCGTCGCGACATGCGTCGTCGACAGCGCGAAGCCGAGGTGGCTCGAGGCGAGGATCGTGGCCGCCGAGGCGCTCTCCGCGGCCATCCCCTGGGGCGCGGAGATCTCGACGAGCCCCTTGCCGAGCGTGCGGATGATCCGCCAGCCGCCGAGATAGGTGCCCAGTGCGATGGCGAGGGCGCACGCGATCTTGACCCACAGCGGCACGCTGCCGGTGTCCGACCACTCGTGGGTGGCCAGCAGCGCGAGCGTGATGACGCCCATCGTCTTCTGCGCGTCGTTGGTGCCGTGCGCCAGCGAGACGAGCGAGGCGGAGCCGATCTGTCCCCAGCGGAAGCCCCGCTCGCGGTACCGCTCGGAGACTCCCTCGGTCACCCGGTGGATCAGCCAGGTCGCGACCGCGGAGATGGCGACGGCGATCAGCGGGGACAGGAACGCCGGCAGGATGACCTTGCCGACGACTCCGTCGAGCTTGGTGCCATCGCCTGACCAGTTCACGCCGCCCAGCCCGAGACCGGCGATGGCGGCTCCGATCAGCCCGCCGAACAGCGCGTGCGAGGAGCTGGACGGCAGCCCGAGCAGCCAGGTCAGCAGGTTCCACACGATGCCGCCGCACAGGCCGGCCAGGACGATCAGCAGCAGCGCGTGCCCGCCGTCCGCGAGGAACTCGCTCCGGGGCGCGCCGTCCTTGCCCTGGATCTTGATCACCGCGTTGGTGACCGTCAGCGCGACCTCGACCGATAGGAACGCGCCGACCAGGTTGAGCACCGCCGACAGAGCGACGGCCACCTTCGGCGCCAGCGCGCCGGTGGCGATCGACGTCGCCATCGCGTTGCCGGTGTCGTGGAAGCCGTTGGTGAAGTCGAATCCGAGAGCGGTGATGACCACCAGCGCCAGAATGATCAGTTCCGTCGTCACGCTCAACAGTCTGGGCGCCGCGCACGGGTGCCGGAAGGGTTTCGGGCCGGCTTATCGCGACGTGTTGGTCACGTTCGCCATGGGCGGCGCGCCGGGGATCGTGCCGGCGAGCGGCCCGACGCTGCGCACCGTGCAGCCGGCCGCGAGCGCCGAGGCGATGCCGGGCCGGGAGTCCTCCAGCGCGAGGCACTGCGCCGGATCGACGCCGAGCGCCGCCGCGGCCCGAAGGTACGGCTCCGGGTGCGGCTTGCCGTGCTCGACCTCCTCGGCGGCGATGGTGAAGGCGAACGCCTCCGCCGGAAGGCCGGCCAGCACGGCGTCCGCGAGCGCCCGCGGCGACATCGTCACCAGCGCCGCCGGCACCGCCGCGGCGTGGCAGCGGCGCAGCAGCTCGCGGGTCTCCGGCACGAAGACCGGCCCGGTGCGCAGTCCCGCCATGACGTACGCCGCGAGCCGGTCGATGATGTCCTGGGCCGGCAGGTCGACCCCGCGGTCCTGGAAGAACCGCGCGGTCGCCGGCATGCTGCTGCCGGTGAGCGCCTTGGCCTGCTCGACGCTCCACGGCAGACCGAACCGCGCGAACAGGTCGATCTCGGCCTGGTGCCACAGCGGCTCGGTGTCGACCAGTGTGCCGTCCATGTCGAACAGGACGGCGGCGTAGTCGGCCGGGCTCATGTCGCGAAGTACTTGGCCTCGGGGTGGTGGCACACCAGCGCCGAGGTCGACTGCTCGGGATGCAGCTGGTAGCCCTCGGAGAGCTCCACGCCGATCCGGGACGGCTCGAGCAGGTCGATGAGCTTGGTCTGCTGCTCGAGGTCCGGGCAGGCCGGGTAGCCGAACGCGAACCGGGCACCGCGGTAGCCGAGCTTGAAGAACTCCTCGAGCCGCTTCGGGTCCTCGGCGGCGGCCGAGCGGCCGCCTTCGAAGACCAGCTCGCTGCGGATCCGCTGGTGCCAGTACTCGGCGAGCGCCTCGGTGAGCTGCACCGACAGCCCGTGCAGCTCCATGTACTCGCGGTAGGAGTCGGCGGCGAACAGCCGCGCGGTCTCCTGGGAGATCTTGCCGCCCATCGTGACGATGTCGAAGGCGATCACGTCCGGCCGGCCCTCCGCGTCCGCCTGCTCGCGGCTGCGGAAGAAGTCGGCCAGGCACAGGTGCCGGTCGCGCGGCTGGCGCGGGAAGGTGAACCGGACGCGGTCGGAGCCGTCCTCGTTGAGCACGACGACGTCGTCGCCCTCGGACACGCACGGGAAGTACCCGTACACGACCGCAGCCTCCGACAGGGCGTCGGTGTGGATGCGATCGAGCCATTCCCGCAGCCGCGGGCGGCCCTCCGCCGCGACGAGGTCGTCGTACGACGCCCCGTCGCGCGATCCGCGCAGCCCCCACTGGCCCATGAAGGTGGCCCGCTCGTCGATCATCCCCGAGTAGTCGGCCAGCGGGATGCCCTTGATCACGCGCGATCCCCAGAACGGCGGCTGCGGGACCGGATTGTCGGTGGCGACGTCCGACCGGGCCGGCAGCTGCACCGGCTGCTCGGCGGCCTTGCGCTGCTCGGCGATCCTCAGGGACCGCTCCCGGCGGGCGCGCCGCTCGGCCTTCTTGCGGGCGGCCTCCTCGGACTCGGCGGGGGTGATCAGGCCGCGGCGGACCGCCATGACGTTGTCCATCACCCGCAGCCCCTCGAACGCGTCGCGGGCGTAGTGCACGTCGGACTCGTAGACCTCGTCGAGGTCGTCCTCGACGTACGACCGGGTCAGCGCGGCGCCGCCGAGGATCACCGGGAACCGGTCGGCGAGGCCGCGCGCGTTGAGCTCCTGCAGGTTCTCCTTCATGATGACCGTCGACTTCACCAGGAGCCCGGACATGCCCACCGCGTCGGCGTTGTGCTCGAGCGCGGCGTCGATGATCGTGTTGACCGGCTGCTTGATGCCGAGGTTCACGACGGTGTAGCCGTTGTTGCTCAGGATGATGTCGACGAGGTTCTTGCCGATGTCGTGCACGTCGCCCTTGACGGTCGCCAGCACGATGGTGCCCTTGCCGGCGTCGTCGGTCTTGTCCATGTGCGGCTCGAGGTGCGCGACGGCGGCCTTCATCACCTCGGCCGACTGCAGGACGAACGGCAGCTGCATCTTGCCCGAGCCGAACAGCTCGCCGACCGTCTTCATGCCGTCGAGCAGGAGGTCGTTGATGATCGCCAGCGGCGGCATGCTGCCCATCGCCTCGTCGAGGTCGGCCTCGAGACCGGCCCGCTCGCCGTCGATGATCCGCTGCTTGAGGCGCTCGTCCAGCGGCAGCGCGGCCAGCTGGGCGGCGCGCGACTGGGCGCTGCCGGAGACCTTGACGCCCTCGAAGATCTCCATGAAGCGGGTCAGCGGGTCGTACGCCGGCTCGTCACCCTCGGCCGGCCGGCGCCGGTCGTAGATCAGGTCGAGGGCGATGGTGCGCTGCTCGTCGTCGATCTTGGACATCGGCAGGATCTTGCTGGCGTGCAGGATCGCGCTGTCCAGCCCGGCGTCCTGGCACTCGTTGAGGAACACCGAGTTGAGCACCTGCCGCGCCGCGGGGTTCAGGCCGAACGACACGTTCGACAGCCCGAGGGTGGTGCTCACCTTGGGGTAGGCGGCCTTCAGCGCGCGGATGCCCTCGATGGTCTCCAGCGCGTCGCGGCGGCTCTCCTCCTGCCCGGTGGCGATGGTGAACGTGAGGGTGTCGACCATGATGTCCTCGTGCGCGATGCCCCACCGCTCGTGCAGCTCGTCGATCATGCGGCCGGCGATGCGCACCTTGTCGGCGGCGGTGCGGGCCTGGCCCTCCTCGTCGATCGTGAGCGCGACGACGGCCGCGCCGTGCTCGCGCACGATCGGCAGCAGCCGGGCCCAGCGGGACCCTTCGCCGTCGCCGTCCTCGAGGTTCACCGAGTTGATGATGCAGCGGCCGCCGAGCCGTTCCAGGCCCGCCTCGATGACCGGCACCTCGGTCGAGTCGAGCATGATCGGCAGCGTCGTCGCCGTCGCGAACCGCTCGGCGAGGGTGCTCATGTCGGCCGCGCCGTCCCGACCGACGTAGTCGACGCACAGGTCGATGACGTGCGAGCCGTCGCGGGCGAGGCCCTTGGCCACCTCGACGCAATCGTCGAGGCGGCCGTCGATGAGCGCCTCGCGGAACGCCTTGCTGCCGTTGGTGTTGGTGCGCTCGCCGATGAGCAGGACGCCGGCGTCCTGCCGGTACGGCACCTGCTGGTAGAGCGAGGAGATGCCCGCCTCGAGCACCGGCTCGCGGGTCGCGGGGGTCAGGCCGGCGACGGCCTCGCGCAGCGCGGAGATGTGCTCCGGGGTGGTGCCGCAGCAGCCGCCGACCATGCTCACGCCGTAGTCGGTGACGAACCGGCGGACGGCCGAGCTGAACGCCTCGGGGCCCAGCGGGTAGACCGCGCCGTCGGGCCCGAGCTCGGGCAGGCCCGCGTTCGGCATCACCGAGATGCGGATCGGAGAGTGCGCGGACAGGTAGCGCAGGTGCTCGCTCATCTCCTCGGGGCCGGTCGCGCAGTTCAGGCCGATGACGTCGATGCCGAGCGCGGTGAGCGCGTTGAGCGCGGCGCCGATCTCCGAGCCCAGCAGCATCGTGCCGGTGGTCTCGACCGTGACATGGCAGATGATCGGGACCTCGTGGCCCCGCTCGGCCATCGCCCGCTTCGCGCCGATGACCGCGCTCTTGGCCTGCAGCAGGTCCTGGCAGGTCTCGATGAGCACGGCGTCGACGCCGCCGTCGAGCAGCCCGGCGACCTGCTGCTGGTAGGCGTCGCGCAGCGTCGTGAACGGGGCGTGCCCGAGGGTGGGCAGCTTGGTGCCGGGACCGATGGAGCCCAGCACGAACCGCGGCTGGTCGTCGGTCGACGCGGCGTCGGCGGCCTCGCGCGCAATCCGCGCGCCGGCCTCCGCGAGCTCGTAGATCCGCTCCGGGATGTCGTACTCGAGGAGGTTCGCGTAGTTCGCGCCGAACGTGTTGGTCTCGATCGCCTGCGCGCCGGCGGCGAGGTAGCGGTCGTGCACCGCGCGGACGACGTCCGGCCGCGTCACGTTGAGGATCTCGTTGCAGCCTTCGAGCTGCGCGAAGTCGTCGAGGGAGAGGTCGAAGCCCTGCAGCATCGTGCCCATCGCCCCGTCGGTGACCAGCGGTCCGTTGTCGAGTGCGGTCAGGAACGAGGGGCGAGTTGGTTGCTGCACCTTGCCATTCTATGTGCTGTCGGTGAGCACACTCCGCCGTACGCTGGGGTGATGATGCCCTCAGAGGACTCGCTGCCCGATCTCGTCGCGCCGGTGATGGTGTGCGCGTTCTCGGGCTGGAACGACGCCGGCGAGGCGGCGTCGTCGGCCGTGGAGCATCTCGCGCTCACCTGGGACGCCCGCCCGTACGCCACGCTGGAGGGCGAGGAGTACTACGACTTCCAGGTCAACCGCCCCCAGGTCTCGCTGGTGGACGGCGTGTCGCGCCGCATCACCTGGCCCGGCGTCGACATCAGCATCGCCCGGATGCCGTCCTCCGGGCGCGATCTGGTGCTGGTGAGCGGACCCGAGCCGAACCTGCGCTGGCTGACGTTCTGCGAGGAGATCCTCGACGTGGTCCGCGACCTCGGTGTCGAACGGCTGGTGCTGCTGGGCGGGTTGAGCACGGACAGCCACTTCGAGCGGCGCGTGCCGGTCAGCGGCTCGGCGTGGGATGCGCGGTCCGCCGCCCGCTACGCGCTGGCGGCGACCCGCTACGAGGGTCCCACCGGCGTGACCGGGCTGCTGCACCACCTCGCGGTGCGCAGCGGGTTCGAGGCCGTGTCGTTCTGGGCGGGTACGCCGTACTACGTGTCCGCGCCGGTGTGGTCGCCGGCCACCGTGGCGCTGCTGCGCCGCGTCGAGCAGGTGATCGGTGAGGACATCCCGCTGGGCACGCTCGATCAGCAGGCGGCCGCGTCGATCGACGCGGTCCGCGCGCTGGTGGACGCCGACCCGTCGATGCGTGAGCACATCGACGCGCTGGCCGACGAGCCGGAGATCGACTCGACGACCGCCGACGAGCTGGCGGCCGAGTTCGAGAGATACCTCCGGCGGCACGACGACGACGGCAAGGGCTGAGGAAGCGTCCCCGGCCGTTCACGCCGAATTCACAAACCTGCCGCTCGCGCTCACTAGGTTTCTCAGGGTCTGCACCCCTGGAAGACTTGGAGCCCTCGATGACCGACGCCCGGCCACGGCGCGCATTCCTGCCGCTGTTCACCTCCGCGCACTCGAACCGTTCGTCGCTGACCTGCCGAATGCGGTGTGGCAACGCCTGCGACCACGCCGCCCCGAACACCTCCGGCGGCGAGTACTTCGGCGACATCATGACGGCCGCGCTGTCGCGCCGCCGGATGCTGCAGGCCACGGCTGTCGTCGGTGCCGCCGCGGCCGCCTCGAGCGTGCTCGGCGGCCGAGCGGCGTACGCGGCGCCGTCGGTGGCCGCGCCCGGGCTGCGGTTCACGCCGATCGCGCCGTCCACCGCGGACGCCGTGGTCGTGCCGGCCGGCTATGAGCAGAAGGTCGTCCTGCGGTGGGGCGATCCGATCCTCGCCGGTGCGCCGGCGTTCGACCCCGCCGCCCAGAGCGCCGCCGCACAGCAGGGCCAGTTCGGCTACAACAACGACTTCCTCGGGTTCTTCGATCTCGACGCGTCGACCCAGCTGATGATGGTGAACCACGAGTACACCGACGAATACATCATGTTCCCGGGCTACGACCCGCAGAACCCCACGCGCGAGCAGGTCGAGATCGCGTGGGCCGCGCACGGGCTGTCCGTCGTCGCGGTGCAGGCTGCGACGAAGGGCGGCGCGGAGTCCCCCATCGTCGGGCACCCGAGCAACCGGCGGATCCACACCGGGACCGCGTTCAAGCTCACCGGGCCGGTGGCCGGCCACGACCTCGTCAAGACCGCCGCCGATCCCACGGGCACGACGGTCCTGGGCACGTTGAACAACTGCTCCGGCGGCTTGACGCCGTGGGGCACCTGGCTGACCGCCGAGGAGAACTTCAACCAGTACTTCGCCAACGCCGACCTCGTCACCGACCCGACAGCCAAGGCGCGCCTGAAGCGGTACGGCGTCAGCGGCATGGCGAGCGAGCGCAAGTGGGAGCGCTTCGACGACCGGTTCGACCTCGCGAAGTCGCCCAACGAGGTCAACCGGTTCGGCTGGATCGTCGAGGTGGATCCGTTCGATCCGACGTCCACGCCGAAGAAGCGCACCGCGCTGGGCCGGTTCAAGCACGAGGCGGCGAACGTCCGCGTCGACGACAACGGCCGGGTCGCGGTCTACATGGGCGACGACGAGCGGTTCGACTACTTCTACAAGTTCGTCTCCAACGGCACCGTCGACACCTCGGGCACGGCGGCGGCGCGCGCGAACAACGCCGGCCTGCTCGACGACGGAACGCTGTACGTCGCCAGGTTCTCGGGCAGCTCGCCGGCCGCCGAGATCGACGGCACGGGCACGCTGCCGACCGACGGCCACTTCGACGGCTCCGGGACGTGGATCAAGCTCGCCTCGGGCAGCACGTCGTTCGTGCCCGGCATGAGCGCCGAGGAGGTGTACCTGTTCACCCGGCAGGCCGGCGACGCGGTGGGCGCGACCAAGATGGACCGCCCCGAGGACGTCGAGCCCCACCCGATCACCGGCACGGTGTACATCGCGCTGACGAACAACACCAAGCGCACCACCGCAGACGAGGCCAACCCGCGCACCGCGAACAAGCACGGGCACGTCATGGAGGTCATGGAGAACGGCAACGCCTCGACCGCCGAGTCGTTCAGCTGGAGCATCTTCCTGCTCTGCGGCGACCCGAACGACCCGAGCACCTACTTCGCCGGGGCGGACAAGTCGAAGGTCTCCCCCATCTCGTGCCCGGACAACGTCACGTTCGACAAGTACGGGAACCTGTGGATCTCGACCGACGGCAACCAGCTCGGTGCCCACGACCGCCTCTACGGCGTCGCCACCGAGGGCAAGTACCGCGGCGAGGTGCGCCAGTTCCTGTCGGTGCCGACCGGCGCGGAGACGTGTGGTCCGTGGGTGGGTGACGAGCGGGTGTTCGTCTGCGTGCAGCACCCCGGCGAGACCGACGACGCGTCGTACGAGACCCCGTCCTCGCACTGGCCGGACGGCGGATCGAGCATCCCGCGTCCGTCGGTCGTCGGCGTGTGGAACACCGCCAAGAACGGCAAGGTCGGCTTCTGATCCGGCTGTCCGTGCACAAGAGACAGCGAGGCGTCGGTTCCGGTACGTCGGGGCGGGGGAACACCCAGGCGGGATCGATGTCCCAGGCCCGGTACACCCTCAACGTGGACCATGCCCTCGACGTGTACGGATAGCAGATCTTCGGCAGCTACGCGGCGTGCGGCGTGTCGTTCTGATCCATCCTGGCCGACGACCCTACACCGGCGCCACGGCGGAGGCACCAGGACCGAGCGCTAGGTGAGCTCTGTGGTGCCGGTGATGGGGTTGGTCCAGTGGATGTGGCCGGTCTCGAGCATGTGCGGTTGCCAGTGGAGCTGGTGCTTGGCGCGGTGGTGGCGGCGGCACAGGACGTGCAGGTTCTGCGGGACGGTCTGGCCGTCGGGTGGCTGGTCGTCGCGGTAGGGCTGCAGGTGGTCGAGGTCGGTGCCGGGGCCGGCGGGTCGGGTGCAGCCGGGGAATCGGCAGGTGCCGTCGCGGGCGGCGATCGCGGTGCGCAGTCGTTCGGAGGGTCGTCGGCG
>NZ_WBKP01000008.1 GCF_009602465.1 Cumulibacter manganitolerans
CCCGATAATGCTTCTGGCCCATACGCCAGCCCCTCCAGATCGACAACATGTCTCACCAGAGGCTGGCGCATAGGGACGTCGCCCGAAGTCGCAACAACACAACGGGTGGCACGCGTCGGGGAGCCGAAACCGAATCGGGTTCGGTGCGCCCGGTATGCTCGCCGGGTGGCTATCCCCGCAGTCGGCGCGACGTCCGACCAGACCCGCGGCGGCGGCGCCCGAGCCGCCGCGATGCGCGCATCGCTGCTCGACGCCGCCCGCGAGGTGTTCGTGGGGGTCGGCTACATCGACGCCTCGGTGACGTCGATCGTCGAGCGGGCCAGCGCGTCGGTGGGCAGCCTCTACCACCACTTCGGCGGCAAGCCCGACGTCTTCATCGCGCTCTACCAGGAGTACGAGGCGCGCTGCTCGCACGCCGCGGCGCTCGCCGTGGCGACCGCCCGGGAGGCCGGCGAGTCGGACCCGGTCTCCCTCTTCGTCCGCGGCGCCCGCGGCTACCTGGAGCAGACCCGGGCGGACGCCGATCTCACGGCACTGTTCCTGGGCGGCGACGGTCCGCCCGGATTCAACGCGCTCCGCCGGCGGGCGGCCGCGGAGTGGGTGCGCCAGAACGGCCGGCTGATCCGCGCCGACGAGCGCCGCAACGGCGAGGCGCTGGTGCGGGTGCTCACGACGGTGACGGGCTCGGCCGGCCGCGAGGTTGCCGCGGCGGAGAGTGACGAGCACGCCGCCGAGCTGGTCGACGATTTCTGCGCGCTGATCGGCCGCGTGGCCGCCGAGTAGCGAACCGGCAGCAACACCCGCGCGTCCGGCTGCGAGAATCGAGCCATGACCGCGCCCCGGAGCCGCTTCGACATCACCCGCCCGGCGGGCGAGCGGCTGGAGGCGTACGTCGCGAAGTTCACCGCGAAGTACGAGGCAGGAGCGGACGTCGCCGGAGAGGCCCGGTTCATCGACGCCCTCGCCGACCGCGGGAGTGCGATTCTGGACGGCGGGTGCGGCACCGGCCGGACGGGCGCGGCCCTCACGCAGGCGGGCCACCGGGTGCTGGGTGTCGACCGCAGCCCCCGGCTCGTCGAGGTCGCCCGGCAGTACTTCCCGCACGCGCGGTACGCGGTACGCGACCTGCTCGAGGTGTCGTCCGTCGACCTGGTGGACGCCGGCCTCCCGCCGCGGGCCGACGTCATCGTGCTCGCGGGCAACGTGATGCCCTGTCTGGCCGGCGGTACCGAGCGGCAGGTGCTGGAGAACCTCCGGTCGCTGCTGGCAGTCGGGGGCCGGCTGGTGCTGGGCTTCCGCACCGACCGGGAGTACACCGTCGCGGACCTCCACCGGCACCAGAAGGAGCTGGGCCTGCGCGAGCTGCACCGCTTCAGCGACTGGCAGCTGGGCAGCTGGCGGGAGGACGCGGCGTGGATAGTCAGCGTGATGACCTACGAAGGAACGGAATGACCGACGCGAAGCCCGAGTACCTCGTCACCCTCCAGTGCCCCGACCGGCCCGGCATCGTCCGCGCGCTGACCGACTTCCTGTTCCAGCAGGGCGCCAACATTCTCGACCTGCAGCAGCACTCCGACCGGATCACCGGCCGGTTCTTCGCGCGGGTGCACACCGAGTTCGTCGGGCCCGTACCCGGCCTCGACGCCATCCGCCGGGACTTCGCCGGGGTCGCCGGGGAGTTCGCGATGCAGTGGCAGATCGTGGACGTCACCCGGCCGATGAAGACCCTGGTGCTGGTCAGCAAGATCGCGCACTGCCTCAACGACCTGCTGTTCCGGTTCAAGCACGGATCGCTAGGCATCGACATACCGGTCGTCGTGTCCAACCACCCGGACCTGCGCGAGATGGTCGAGTCGTACGGCGTCCGCTTCGAGCACGTCCCGGTGATCAGGGACACCAAGGCCGGGGCCGAGGCGCGGATGTTCGAGCTGATCGACGAGTACGAGGTCGACCTGGTCGTCCTCGCCCGCTATATGCAGATCCTGTCGGCGGACGCGTGCGCGCGGCTGGCCGGGCGGGCCATCAACATCCACCACTCGTTCCTGCCGTCTTTCAAGGGCGCCAAGCCCTACCATCAGGCGCACGACCGCGGCGTGAAGATCATCGGAGCCACCGCGCACTACGTCAGCGACGTGCTCGACGAGGGTCCGATCATCGAGCAGGACATCGCGCGGGCGTCACACACGATGACTCCCGAGGGGCTGGTCAGCGTCGGGCGGGACGTCGAGACGCAGGTGCTGGCCCGCGCCGTGAAGTGGCACAGCGAACGCCGGGTGTTCCTCAACGACCACCGGACAGTCGTCTTCTCAGACCGCTGAGCCGGCCGCGGCCCGATGCCGGCGGCTGCTCCCCGGCGGCGGGTGGCCGGGCCGCGCCGACCGACGGCTGGTTCGCGCCGGCCGACGGCTGGTCCGCGCCGGCCGACGGCTGCTGGGTCGCGCCGTCGGACCAGGTGCCGTCGACGTCGTCGATGTCGGCGTGCAGGTGGTGGGTCATGTAGTTGCCCTGGTACTCGGCGGCCGCGAGCACCCGCGGGTCGCGCGCGAAGTCGTTGCGCGCGAAGACGACGTTGAACTGGTTCTCGTACTCGATGTCGCGGGCGATCGGCTGGAACCCCTCGGCGAGGAAGTGCTCGAGGACGTCGAGCGAGAGCCACTGGCCCCGCCAGATCGGCTTCTCCTCCACCTCGATCTTCACCACCGTGCAGGACCGGAAGAAGCCGGCCCCGCCGCCGAGCACGGCCCCGGACGCGCCTTCGACGTCCACCCACGCGCACGTGGGGACGGTGAGCTCGTCGGCGAAGAACGCGTCCAGCGAGGTCGCCGGCACGGCGACCTTCTCGTACGTGGTGTCCTCGGCGGTGCGCAGCAGCAGCGAGCTGTTCCCGGTCACCTCACGCAGCTGCTCACCGGCGACCTCGCGGCGCAGGTGGAAGGTCAGCTCGGTGGGGCCGTCGGCCACGGCCATGTGCAGGTACTCGATCGGGACGTCGTCCGCGATCTCGCCGCGGTAGCGCGCATGGTTGTGCGGGTTGGCCTCGAACGCGACCACCCGCGCCCGCGGCAGCGTGCGACGCGCCCGCCGGGACGCCTCGGCCTTGTACGCGCCGATCTCGACGAACCGGGCCGGCTCGGCGATCTCCACGAGACGGAAGAAGAACTCGTCGAGGTGGGCGGCGGAGCGCGACCGGCCCCCGTACATGTTCGAGTAGCTCGCCACCTGACCGCGAAGCTGCTGGTCGTACAGGCGGGCGAGCGCCGCGATCCAGGGGTCGGTCGGCCGGCGCGCGTCGGGTTCCATGACGTCGACTGTACGGAACGGCCGGCGGCGAGCCGGGCAGCGACCGGCCGTGGCTGTGGTCGGGCACACTGCGACCTCGGCCGCACCGGCGCCCCTCGAAACCGGACGCTAACGGGCCCGCGACTACCGTGGTCGATCAGTGCTGAACCCCCGCAGACTGGAACCGGATCTCGTGACTGACTCGACGCTGCCGACCGCGGCGATCGGCCGCGGCGTCGTCGCGCCGCGCATCTCCCGCCTCGCCGCCTGGCGCAGCCGGCCCCCGTGGTCGGGCGCCGTCCCGCGCACCGTCGCGGTGCTGGTCGCACTGCTGGGGCTGAACCTCGCCGCGCACACCACCGGGCTGCCGGCCGCGGTCGTCATCCCGGTCGGCGCGGCGGTGCTCGCCGTGCTGGCGTGGGCGAGCGGCCTGCGCATCCGGTCGCTCGGGCTGCACCACCACCACCTCCGGCACGGCCTGAAGGTGGGGCTGCTCAGCGCGGCCGCGGTGGCCGCGGTGCTCGCCGTCGCGCTGTTGATTCCGCAGACGGCGCAGTTCTTCCACGACACGCGCTACGCCAGCCTGTCCGAGGTGGCCACGGCGGTACTCGTCATGATCCCGCTGACCACCGTGCTGCCGGAGGAGCTCGCCTTCCGCGGCGTGCTCGACGGAGCCCTGCAGCAGCACCTGGGCCGGACCGGGTCGTACGCCGTCGGAGCGCTCGCGTTCGGCGCCTGGCACGTGCTGACCACCGGGGCCCTGACCCGCGGCAACAGCGGGCTCGGCGGCATCGTGGGGTCGGGACTCACCGGTCAGCTGCTGAGCATCGGCGGGGTCGTCGCGGCGACCTCGGCCGCGGGCGTCGCGCTGATCTGGCTGCGTCGCCATACCGGCTCCTTGCTCGCACCCATCGGGCTGCACTGGGCGATCAACGGGCTGGCCGCCATCGCCACCCGCATCGCGACCCACCCGCCGTTCTGAGCCGGTCCGCTCAGCCGCGGGTGCCGGCACGGATCGCCGCGACGATCGAGGAGTAGTCGGTCTTCGGGTCGCGGCCCAGGACGCCCGCCCACGCCGGTACCAGCTCGTCCTGGTAGACGTGCCCGTGCCCGACGCTGACGTCGGTCGCCACCGTCATGTCGGCGCTGACCTGCAGCAGCGTCGCGATCGGCATCCACCCCAGCTTTCCGGTGACGTCCCGCCCCCCGGGCTCGTTCACCCAGTCCGGCGTCCGGAACATCAGGTCCATGCTCCACCACACGACCGGGTCGGAGGGGTGCTGCAGGTACACGACCCTCGGCGCCTGCCAGTCGCCTAGCGGGCGCCCGTACTGGTCGGCGCTGAGCTCGGCCTGGTCGGCGGCGAACCGGAAGTGCCGGCCGTTGTCCACCACCGGGTTGACCTCCGTCGATCCCGGGGTGCGGTCGGCCGTGAGCGTCTTGTGCAGCGGCGTGAACGCCGGCGTGCCGCTCCACACTGCGCCGTCCACTCCGGCGAGCAGGTCGGTGGGTGACCCGAAGGCCGCGTTGCCGCCGTAGGCGCCCAGCGACTCGCCACCGACGTACAGCCGCGGACGGTTCTGCTCCGGCAGCGCGTCGATGCGGTTGCGCACCGCCTGGTACAGCAGCCGGCCGGCCGTGCGCGGCGTCTCGGTGTCGGTCAGCAGCGCCAGCGCGGACGGGAACGTCGAGTACTGCATCGCCGCGATCGCGGTGTCGCCGCCGCCGAGGTACTCGAAGGCCGAGGCGTGCCATTCGTTGACCCAGCCGGTGCCGGTCGTGGTGTAGAGCAGGATGGCCGGCCGGGAGAAGGCGCCGGTGCGGTCGAGCTCGCCGACCACCGCAGTGACGGCCTGCTGCAGCGACCGGTCGCGGATGCCGGCGTACACCCGGATCGGCTCGACGGCCGGCGCCCCGGTCGCCCGGGAGATCTCCGCGGCGGTCGGGCCGTCCGCGACGAACTGGGCGCCCGCGGACCCGAGCGACTCCCACGACTCGCTCGAGCCCGGTCCGCCGCTGCGCAACGGCGACGTCGGGCGGCGCACGCCGTCGGGCGCCCGGGCGTTGCTGGCCAGCGAGGTGCGCTCGGCGACCTGCAGGATGTTGGCCAGCAGCAGCCGGTCGACGAGGACGCCGACGAGGACGACCACGATGAGCGTCGCCGCGATGTGCGACAGGGCCGCCGGCAGCACCCGCCGGCCGATCTGGTCGACCCGCGCCACCATCCAGTGGATTCCGCGGTAGGTGAGCAGCAGGCTCCCGAACACCAGCGTCGTCACGAGCAGGCTGCCGATGACGTAGCCGCGGTCGGGCGCGGGCGCGCCGACGAGCCGCGCGCTGTCGCGTTGCCAGCGCAGGCTGATGATCTGCGCGCTGATGTACACCACCACCACGCCGACCATCCAGCCGATCGTGATCGCGTGGCGGACCCGCGCGCGGACGGAGTACCGGAACCGGGCCCACCGCGCGAGCTTCTGCAGGAGCCAGCCGATGAGGACGCCGACGGGATAGAACGCGGTGAGCACGATGCCGCTGATGACGCCCTGGATCGGCCACGGCCGCGGCAGCAGCGACGGGGACAGCGACGCCAGGAGGCCCAGGAGCGCGGTGACGGTACCGGTCGTGGACAGCCCGCGCAGCCGGGTCGCCCGCAGCGCGACCAGGTAGTCGCCGGCCCGGGCGGCCCGGCTGCGCGGGGGCCCGACGGGCCCGGGTCGCTCAGTGGTCTCGACAGTCATCCGACTCAGTCTGCGCCTCGGCAGAGGCCACGATCAATCGGCGTCGAGGGGGCTCCCTCAGCCCTGGTGCGGGTAGCGGATCGCGGTCGGCGGGACGAAGGTCTGCTTGATCGCCCGCGCCGACACCCACCGCTGCAGGTTGATCGGAGAGCCGGCCTTGTCGTTGGTGCCCGAGGCACGCGACCCGCCGAACGGCTGCTGTCCGACGACCGCGCCGGTCGGCTTGTCGTTGATGTAGAAGTTGCCGGCGGCGTTGCGCAGCACCGCCCGGGCGGTCGCGATCGCCCGGGCGTCCCGGGCCAGCACCGCGCCGGTCAGCGCGTACGCCGCCGTCCGGTCGACCAGCCCCAGCGTCTTCTCGTAGTCGCGGTCGGCGTACACGTACACGCTGAGGATCGGGCCGAAGTACTCGGTCCGGAACATCTCGTCCTCCGGGTCCTCGCCGACCAGCACCGTGGGGCGCACGAAGTAGCCTTCGCTGTCGTCATAGTCGCCACCGGCGAGCACGCTGACGCCCGGGGTGGCCCGCGCGCGGTCGATCGCGGCCCGATGCTTGGCGAACGCCGCCGCGTCGATGACCGGTCCGGTGAAGTTGCTGAAGTCCAGCGGGCTGCCGACCGGCAGCGCATCGGTCTCCGCCGCGAGCCGCTTCTCGAGCCGTCGCCACAGCGATCGCGGCAGGTAGGCGCGGGAGGCCGCCGAGCACTTCTGCCCCGAGTACTCGAACGCGCCGCGCACCAGGGCCGTCAGCACGGCGTCCGGGTCGGCGGACGCGTGCGCGACCACGAAGTCCTTGCCGCCGGTCTCGCCGACCAGGCGGGGATAGCCCCGGTACCCGCCGATCCGCGACCCGACCTCGCCCCACAGCCCCTGGAAGGTCCTCGTCGACCCGGTGAAGTGGACGCCGGCGAGGTGCTCGCTCGCGAGGGCCGCCTTCGAGACCTCCGCGCCGTGCCCCGGGAGCATGTTGATCACGCCGTCCGGCAGGCCGGCCGCCTGCAGCAGCTGCATGGTGAGCGACGCGGCCAGCTGCTGGGTCATCGACGGCTTCCACAGCACCACGTTGCCCATCAGCGCGGGAGCGGTCGGCAGATTCCCGCCGATCGAGGTGAAGTTGAACGGCGTGATCGCGTAGACGAAGCCCTCCAGCGGCCGGTACTCGAGGCTGTTCCACACGCCGGGCGCGTGCGCCGGCGGCTGCTCGGCGTAGATCTGCCGCGCGTACGCGACGTTGAACCGCCAGAAGTCGATCAGCTCGCAGGCGGCGTCGATCTCGGCCTGGTAGCAGCTCTTGCCCTGGCCCAGCATCGTGGCCGCGTTCATCCGCATCCGCCACGGCCCGGCCAGCAGGTCGGCCGCACGCAGGAACACGCCGGCGCGGTCGTCGAAGGACATCGCCGCCCACTCGGGCGCCGCCGCGAGCGCTGCGTCGACGGCGTCCTGCCCGTCCTGCGCCGTGGCCTGCGCGGAGACCGCGAGGACGCGGCGGTGGTCGTGCGGAGCGGCCACCGTGAACCCCTGCCCGCGGCCCATGACCTCCTTGCCGCCGATGACCGCGGGCAGCTCGACCCCGTCGTCGTGCGCGTCGAGCGCCGCCTGCAGGTCGCTGCGGTCGGCGGAGCCGGGCTCGTACGTCCGGACCGGTTCGTTCACCGGCGGCGGCGGTGTGGTGATGGCGTTCATCAGTGGCTCCCCTCGAGGTGGCGGACGTGGCGCGGCGGCGCGGGTGTGCCGCCCCAGCGGCTCAGGTGCCGCCGGGGCGGAACGACCGTAGGAAGAAGGTCAGATTGGCCGGTCGCTCGGCCAGCCTGCGGGTGAAGTAGCCGTACCAGTCGTCGCCGAACGGCACGTAGGCGCGGACCCGATGCCCGAGGTCGGCGAGCCGGCGCTGCTCCGCGGAGCGGATGCCGTACAGCATCTGCAGCTCGAAGTCCCCGAGGCCCTTGCCGTGCCGGATCGCGAGGCTGAGCGCGTGCGTGATCATCGCGGGGTCGTGGCTGCCCACCATCGGATACCCGTCGCCGGCGAACAGCCGCTCCAGGCCGGCGGCATACGCCGCGTCGACGGCGGAATCCTCGAGGGCCACCGAGGCGGGCTCGTCGTACGCGCCCTTCACCAGCCGCACCCGGGAGCCGCGACCGCACAGCTTGTCGAGGTCCTCCGGCGTACGGCGCAGCATCGCCTGGATCGCGACTCCCACGCTGGGGACGTCGGCGCGCAGCCGGCACAGCGCCGCCAGCGTGTGGTCGGTGGTGGTGTGGTCCTCCATGTCGAGAGTGACCAGGATGCCGGCGGCGGTCGCCGCCTGCGTGATCGTCCGTGCGCCGGCGAGGGCGAGGTCGTCGCTGACCGTCTGGCCGAGGGCCGACAGCTTGAGGCTGATCTCGGTGCCGGTCGCCAGCCCGGCGGCGCGGAGGGCGTCGACCAGACGCAGCGCCACCGTCACGTTGGCGGTGACCTCGCGCCGGCCCACGACGTCCTCGCCGAGATGGTCGACGGTCGCGAGGATGCCCTGGGCGCGCAGCGCGGCGACGGCCCGGACGGCGTCGGCGACCGTCTCCCCGGCGACGAATCGCGCGACGACACTCCGCGTCGCGGGCAGGGAGGTCAGGGCGGACTTGATCGCCGGCCGGCGGGCGGCCCACAGCATCGGCCGGCGCAGCGCGAATCCCATAACGTGAGACTAGCCGCTCGCTCAAGTCTTGCGCTGGCGGTGGCTTGTACCCCGCTATCGCGCCGATAGCGGGGTACAACCCACCGCGAGAAGCGCCCGGGTGGGCTACTTCTGGGTGTGCTTGGCGATCTCCTTGCGGGCGACCGTGCGGATGTGCACCTCGTCCGGGCCGTCGGCCAGGCGCAGCGTGCGGGCCTGCGCGTACATGTTGGCCAGCGGGAAGTCGTCGGACACGCCGCCGCCGCCGTGGATCTGGATCGCGCGGTCGATGATGCCGCAGACCACCACGGGGGTGTTCGCCTTGATGGCCGCGATCTCGATCTGCGCGCCCTTCGCCGAACCGGTCGAGTCGATGAGCCACGCGGCCTTCTGCACCAGCAGGCGGGCCTGCTCGAGCTCGATGCGCGAGCGCGCGATCTGGTCGCGGACCACGCCCTGGTCGATCATCGGGCCGCCGAAGACCTCACGCGACGCCGCGCGCTCGACCATCAGCTTGATGGCGCGCTCGCCCATGCCGATCAGCCGCATGCAGTGGTGGATGCGGCCGGGGCCGAGGCGGCCCTGCGCGATCATGAAGCCGTCGCCCTCGCCCATGAGGAGGTTCTTCTTCGGGACGCGCACGTCCTTGAACTCGATCTCCGAGTGGCCGTGCTGGTCCTGGTAGCCGAAGACCGGAAGGTGCCGGATCACGTTGACGCCCGGCGTGTCGCGCGGCACGAGCACCATCGACTGCTGCTTGTGCGGATGCGCCGTCGGGTCGGTCTTGCCCATGACGATGAAGATCTTGCAGCGCTCGTCGGCGGTGCCGGAGATCCACCACTTGCGCCCGTTGATGACGTAGTCGTCGCCGTCGGACTCGATGCGGGTCTCGATGTTGGCCGCGTCGGACGACGCGACGCGCGGCTCGGTCATCGCGAACGCCGAGCGGATCTCACCGGCCAGCAGCGGCTCGAGCCACTCCTGCTGCTGCTCCTTGGTGCCGAACAGGTGCAGCGTCTCCATGTTGCCGGTGTCCGGCGCGGCGCAGTTGATCGACTCGGGGGCGACCTCGGGGACCCAGCCGGTGATCTCCGCGATGGAGGCGTACTCGACGTTCGTCAGGCCGGAGACGTCCTTCAGGAAGAGGTTCCACAGGCCGCGCTTCTTGGCCTCCGCCTTCAGCTCGTTCATCACCGGCGGCAGCTCGTGGTTGTCGTGGCCGGCCTTCTCCCGCCACTCGTTCCAGGTCTTCTCGGCCGGGAAGATGTGCGACTCCATGAAGTCCCACATCCGGGCCTGGTAGTCCTTGGCCTTGGCGCTGTGCTCGAAATCCATGCGTTCCTCCTGGGTTCGCTCGCGGCGGAGTCGGTGCCTGCGATGCGGGGCGATCGGCGGCCGCGTGCGGCGGGCCGAGGCTTGCGAATCTCTTCCTCTGTCTACACGATGGGTGCCTACCGAACAAGCGCTCGGTAGGTATCTCACTGCCGCGTCCCGCGGGCCGTCGTGCCGCGTCCCGCGCTCTCTACGATGACCGAGTGGATCAGGCCGTCGACGACCGGGTGCGACCGGTGCAGTGGTGCCGTCGCGACCTCGTCCGGATCGGCTGGCTGGTCGCGGCGTACGTCCTCATCAGGCTGCTGGGACTGGGGCTGCTGGACGCCGCCGTCCACCTTCCCCGGGACAGCCCGGCGATCACGCCGGACTCGCCGGCCGGCGCCGTCGTCGTCCCGTCGACGTACGACAAGCTCGGCGCCTGGGACGGCGGCTGGTACGTCGCCATCGCCGAGCACGGCTACCCCGATCACCTCGAGATGACCGACCCGCACCACGACGACACCGCGTCGCTGGCGTTCCCGCCGCTCTACCCGATGCTGATCCGGGTCCTGTACCTGCTCGGCATGCCCGCGCTCGGGGGCGGCCTGCTCGTCACCGCCCTGGCCGGGGTGGCCGCGGTGGTGGGCGTCTACGCGGTCGCGCGCGAGCTGCTCGAGCCGCGCGGCGCGCTGCTCGCCGCGCTGCTGTGGGCCGCCGGCCCGATGACGATCGTGCTCGCGATGGTCTACAGCGAGGCGCTGTTCGTCGCGCTCGCCGCCTGGGCGATCTGGCTCGCGCGGCGCGGATGGTGGCTGACCGCCGGCGTCCTGGGGCTGCTCGCCGGGCTCACTCGGTCGACGGGCCTGGCGGTCGGCGCGGCACTGGTGGTCGCCTGGCTGCTCGCGCGCCGCGACGGCCGGCCCGGGCCGCGCGCGGTGGTCGGCGCCGCGCTCGGTGTGCTCGGCGTCCCGCTGTGGTGGCTCTACGTCGCGATCGTCAGCGGCCGCGTCGACGGCTGGTTCGCCGCGCAGCGGTTCTTCTGGGGCTCGCGCTTCGACTTCGGCGCCGCGACCGCCAAGCACGGCTGGCGGACGCTGACGTTCGACGCGAGCCTGGACCCGCTGGGCCGCGTCGTGCACGCCGCGGCCTCGTTCGCGATGCTGGTGGCCGTCGTGCTGCTCCTAGCGCTGCTCGGTGAGGCGCTCGGGGGCCGGTGGGACGCCGCGCGGTGGTGGCCGGTCGCTGCGTACGCCGCCGTGCTCGTCGTCCTGGCGGTCGGCTCGGCGGGGTTCCCGCAGTCGAAGATCCGGTTCCTGGTCCCGATGTTCCCGTTGCTGCTGCTCCCGGCCCGCCGGCTGGCGACCGGCGGTCTCGCGGCGCGGGCGGGGACTCTCGTCGTGCTCGCGGTGGGCGGCGCGTGGTTCGGCGCCTTCATGCTGACCGTGTGGCCGTACGCCATCTGAGCCGGTCAGCGCGGCTGTCTGCCGAGTGGGCAAACGCGAGGATCTGTGCGCGTACGTGCTCGCGGATGCGGTGCTATCGTCGTCGACATGACGCAACTGCGTATCGGGGAGGCCGCCGAGCTGCTCGGCGTGTCGACCGACACCGTCCGGCGGTGGGTCGACGGAGGAAAGGTCAAGTCGGGGGATGCCGCCGGCAAGCACGGGGTGGACGCCGTGGATCTGGCGCGCTTCGCCGCCGAGCAGGCGCACACCCCCGACCCCGGCCGCGGGGGCGAGGCCTCCACCCGCAACCGGTTGAAGGGCATCGTCACCCGGATCACCTCCGACCGGGTCATGTCCCAGGTCGACATCCAGGCCGGCCCCTACCGGGTCGTCTCCCTGCTGTCCACCGAGGCCGTCCGCGAGATGGGCCTGCAGGTGGGCAGCGTCGCCGTCGCGTCGATCAAGGCGACGAACGTCGCGATCGAGAAGGCGGGGGGCTAGCCATGAGCCGACCACGCGGCGTCGCGCGACTCGTCCCGGTCGTCCTCGCGCTGGCGCTGACCGGATGCGCCAGCAGCGCGGCCGACGACACGACGTCGAGCGGCGGCGCGAGCTCGTCGTCCGCCTCCGGCGAGATCAACGTGTTCGCCGCGGCATCCCTGAAGGAGTCCTTCGAGACGATCAAGACCGACCTCCAGAAGCGCGATCCCGGCCTGACGATCAACCTGCAGTACGGCGCGAGTGGCCAGCTCGCCACGCAGATCCAGCAGGGCGCGCCCGCCGACGTGTTCGCCTCCGCCGACGAGACGTCGATGAAGACGCTCACCGACGCCGGGATCGTCGGGGCCAGTACGGTGTTCGCGACCAACAGGCTGCAGATCGTCGTCCCGAAGGGCAACCCGGGCAAGGTCACCAAGCTGGCCGACCTCGCCGACCCGAAGCTGACGGTCGTGACGTGCGCCGAGGCGGCGGCCTGCGGCAAGACGCAGAAGAAGATCGAGGCCAAGGCCGGCATCACGATCTCCTCCGACTCCCAGGAGCCCGACGTGAAGTCGGTGCTGCAGAAGGTCGCGATGGGGGAGGCGGACGCCGGTCTCGTCTACGTCACCGACGTGAAGTCGCAGCCGGACAAGGTCGAGGGCATCGACTTCCCGGAGGCGGCCGAGTTCGGCAACCAGTACCCGATCGGGATCGTGAAGCAGGCCCCCGACCCCGCCGCGGCCAAGGTCTTCGTCGACTACGTGACCGGCGAGGGACAGCAGGCGCTGCAGACCCGCGGGTTCGGGAAGCCGTAGCGCGAGTGCGAGACGCCGCTGGAACGACCGGACGACGCGTCCCGCTGCTGCTCGTCGTCCCGGCCGCGGCCGCCGTGCTGTTCCTGCTGGTGCCACTGGCCGGCCTGCTGATCAAGGCGCCGTGGCCGCGGTTCGTCGACAAGATCGCCTCACCGGGCGTCGGCCAGGCGCTCGGGCTCTCGCTGGTGACCGCCACCGAGACCACGCTGGTATGCCTCCTGATCGGCATCCCGCTGGCCTGGGTGCTGGCCCGGACGAGACTCCCCGGACGCCGGTTGCTCCGCGTCCTGGTGACCGTCCCACTGATCCTGCCGCCGGTCGTCGGCGGCGTCGCGCTGTACTCCGCCCTCGGCCGTCAGGGCGTCCTGGGCCGCTGGCTCTACGACTGGTGGGGCGTGAGCATCCCGTTCACGCACCTCGCCGTCGTCCTCGCCCAGACCTTCGTCGCGCTGCCGTTCCTCATCCTCAGCGTGGACGGCGCGCTGCGGTCCTCCCGAGGCGAGCTGGAGGAGGCCTCCGCGACCCTCGGCGCCGACCGGTGGACGACGTTCCGCCGCGTCACCCTGCCGCAGATCGGACCTGCCGTGGGGGCGGGCGCCGTCCTGGCGTGGGCGCGGGCGCTCGGCGAGTTCGGCGCGACCATCACGTTCGCCGGCAGCCTGCCCGGCCGCACCGAGACCATGCCGGTCCGCGTCTACACCGAGCTGATCGACGACTACGACGGGACGATCGTGCTGTCGCTGCTGCTGCTGGCGGTCGCGGTGATCGTGCTGATCGCGCTGCGCGGGCGCTGGGTGCAGGGACTGTCGTGAGCTTCCTCGACGCGCACGTCCGCGCGACCCGCGAGCGGGTCGAGGTCGACCTGCCCCTGCAGGCGTCGGCCGGGTCGGTGCTCGCGCTGCTCGGCCCCAACGGCTCCGGCAAGTCGACGGCGCTGGCGGTCGTCGCCGGACTGCTGCGCCCCGCCGGCGGCCACGTGCGGGTGGACGGGCGAGTGCTGCACGACTCGCAGCGGTGGCTGCCGCCCGAGCAGCGGCGGGTCGGCGTCGTCTTCCAGGACGGCCGGCTGTTCGGTCACCTCAGCGCCCTCGACAACGTCGCCTACGGTCCGATGGCGCGCGGGCTGCCGCGGCGGGGCGCGCGCGCCAAGGCCCGCGAGGTGCTCGCCGCGGTCGGCGCGGAGCACATCGCCGGCGTCCGGCCCCGCGAGCTCTCCGGCGGCCAGGCGCAACGGGTCGCGCTGGCCCGGGCGCTGGCCACCGATCCGGACCTGCTGCTGCTCGACGAGCCCCTGTCGGCGCTGGACGCCGGCTCACGGATCGGCGTCCGCGCGGACCTGCGCCGCTACCTCGGGGACTTCGGTGGCGTGGCGATCGTCGTCACGCACGACGTCGTGGACGCCACCGCGCTCGCCGACCAGGTCGTCGTGATCGAGGACGGCAAAGTGGTGCAACGGGCGACGCCGAGCGAGCTGGTCGCCGCACCGCGCACCCGCTACGTCGCGGACCTCGCCGGGCTCACGCTGCTGCGCGGCACCAGCGACGGCCGCTCGGTCGCGCTGGACGGCGGCGGCACGATCCAGGTGCCCGGACCGACCGGCCCGGTGCTCGTGGCCGTGCACCCGCACGACGTCCGGGTGCATCCGGATGCGTCCGCGGCCGCCGAGCGACGTAACGTATGGAGCGGAACAGTCAGCGATCTCGAGCAACGGGGCCTGGTGCTTCGGGTCGAGGTTGTGGCCGACGGCGGCCCGGCCCTAGTGTCGGAAGCCGATGCCTTGCAGCACTCGACGCTCGCGGTCGGCGACAAGGTGACACTTTCGCTCGATACGGACAGCTTGGTGGTGTATTCGCAGTGAGCATTGCGGGCATGGTGCTGGCGGCAGGCGCCGGAACCAGGATGGGCATGCCCAAGGCGCTCGTCCGGCTCCCGGGCGGAAAGTCGCTGCTCACGCATTCGCTGCAGGTGCTGCGCGAGGGCGGCTGCGAGGACATCGTCGTCGTCCTCGGCGCCGGCGAGCCGTTCGTGCGCAAGGCGCTCGAGGTGTGGCAGGACAGGATCGAGAAGATCATGGGCGACGGCCGGCTGCACATAGTCAGCAACCCGGACTACGCCGAGGGCATGTCGACGTCGGTACGGGCCGGGCTGGCCGCCGCTCAGGAGCTCGGGCCGCAGACCGACGCCGTGGTGATCCAGCTCGTCGACACCCCGGAGATCAGCCCCGACGCGATCGACCGGCTGCGCAAGGTCGGCGGCCCGAGCGCGCTCGCCGTCGCGACGTACGGCGGGATCATCGGCCACCCGATGCTGATCGGTCGCGAGCACTGGGCGCCGATCGCCACCTCGATCTCGGGGGACGTCGGGGCCCGCCAGTATCTCAACGGCCGCGACGACCTGCAGAAGATCGCGTGCGACGGACTCGGCTCACCGGCCGACATCGATACCCCCGAGCAGCTGCGCACCTTCACCCACCGTGACCTGGTGCGCACCGACATCCGCAAGGCCGAGGTCACGCAGAGCGAGATCAGCGTGTCGTTCCTCGAGCTGCTGGTGCGCGACCGCCGAGCGGGCGCGGTCGTGACCTTCAGCGGAACGGTGCGCGACCACGACCACGGCCGGCAGGTCGAGCGACTGAACTACATGGCGCACCCGAGCGCCGACGAGGTGATCCGGACGATTACCGCCGAGGTCGCGGCGATGTCCGGCGTCCGCGGTATCGCGGTGCAGCACCGCGTCGGAGAACTCGCCATCGGCGACATCGCGATCGGCTGCGCCGTCGCGGCCGACCACCGCCAGGAGGCCTTCGAGACCTGCTCGATGCTGGTCGAGCGGGTCAAGGCCGAGCTGCCCGTCTGGAAGCACCAGATCTTCGAGGACGGCACCGACGAGTGGGTGAACGCCCCCTAGCCCCCGTTGTGCTGTGCCCACTCCGGGCGTCGTCGCCCGAAGCGGCAACAACACAACCGGGGCGGCCCGTCTCAGCCGCCGGCGAACGGCGGGAGGACGTCGATGCTCTGGCCGGCGGAGACGACGACTTGTTGGTCGGTCGTGGCGGTGCCGTCGACCAGGAAGCTGCACGCCGGCAGCACCTTTATCATCAGCGAGCCGTGGTGGTCACCGATGCGTTCGACGATCTCGGCGAGCGTGCCCGGCTCGACGTGCTCCTCCTCGACACCGGCCGCCGCGGCCGCCGCCGCGAAGTACCGCACCTGAACCGTCATCTAGCCGCCAATCGCTGACATGGGCCGGGCGGGCTGCAGGAACGACGGATCGTCGATCCCGTGCCCCGGACGCTTGCCGAACATCGCCGCGCGCCACCGGTCGGCGAGCTCGTCGTCGGACGCGCCGCCGCGCAGCGCGGCCCGGAGGTCGGACTCCTCGGTGGCGAACAGGCAGTTGCGGATCTGCCCGTCGGCGGTCAGCCGGGTGCGGTCGCAGTCGCCGCAGAACGGGCGGGTCACCGACCCGATCACGCCCACCTTGCTGGGGCCGCCGTTCACCAGCCAGGTCTCGGCCGGCGCGGCGCCGCGGTGCGCCGGATCGGGCGACAGGTCGAACGCGCTCTCCAGCGAGCGCAGGATCTCCTGCGCGGTGATCATCTGGTGGCGGTCCCAGACGTGGCCACCGTCGATCGGCATCTGCTCGATGAACCGCAGCTCGTAGCCCCGATCCAGGCACCACCGCAGCAGGGCGGGCGCCTCGTCCTCATTGACGCCGCGCATGAGCACCGTGTTGATCTTCAGCGGCTGCAGGCCGGCGGCCGCCGCCGCCTCGATGCCGTCGAGGACGTCGTGCAGGCGATCCCGCCGGGTCAGCGCCTGGAACCGCTCACGGTCCAGCGTGTCGAGCGAGACGTTGACCCGGTCCAGCCCGGCGTCCGCGAGGGCGGCCGCGATCTTGCCCAGCCCGAGACCGTTGGTGGTCAGGGCGGTGCTCGGCCGCGGCCGGAGATCGGTGACCTGGTCGATGATCGAGACGAGGCCCGGACGCAGCAGCGGCTCGCCGCCGGTGAAGCGCAGCTCGTCGACGCCCAGCTTCTCGACCGCGATCCGCGCCAGCCGCACGATCTCGTCGTCGGTCAGCAGCTTGTCCTTCGGCAGCCACGGCAGACCCTCGGCAGGCATGCAATACGTGCACCGCAGGTTGCACTTGTCGATCAGCGAGATGCGCAGGTCGGTGGCGACCCGCCCGAACCGGTCGACGAGGAGGCCCTGCGCGCGCAACCGCTCGACGCGCTGCTCGCGGGTCTCGGTGGTCTGCGTACTGGTCATCTGTCCGAGTGTACGTCGGGCGCCGCCGCCTGGATGAATAGTTGGTTGCACGCCCGATCCGCGCGATGAATCGCGCGGGCGACGGGCGTAAGATCGATACTTCCGCGGTCAGGACTCGGGCGCGGAGCACAGCCGTATCGCACGACCTCAGGAGCAGCACGCGTGCCAGAGCCCACCCCCTCGCCGGACGGCCGGCCGACGGATCCCGAAGCAGTCGAGATCGCCCGCGAGCAGGAGCACGTCGATCGGGTCAACGCACGGGTCGAGGTGCTCCTGCGCAATGCCGACGCCATCACGCAGGAGGGGCTGGCCCGCGGCCGCTCCGGGTCGTTCGGCGGCCTGGTCGAGCGCGACGCGTTCGTGCACGTCGCCGCCCGCCGCAAGCACCTGCTCAACCGCGAGCACGAGGGGCTGGTGTTCGGCCGGCTCGACTTCGACGACCGCACGGTGCACCACATCGGCCGCATCGGCGTCCTCGACGAGCGATTCGAGCCGCTCGTGCTCGACTGGCGCGCGCCTGCGGCCGCGCCGTTCTACCGCGCGACCGCGGCCGAGCGGCTGGACGTCGTACGCCGCCGCGTCATCCGGTGCGTGCGCGAGAAGGTCGTCTCGGTCGAGGACGACCTGCTCGACGCCGACGCGCCCCTGGACGGCATGAACGTCATCGGCGACGGCGCCCTGATCGCCTCCCTCTCGCGGGCGCGCACCGGGCAGATGCGCGACATCGTGGCGACCATCCAGGCCCATCAGGACGAGGCCATCCGCGCCCCCGGTGACGGCGTGACGCTCATCGGCGGCGGCCCGGGCACCGGCAAGACCGTCGTCGCGCTGCACCGCGCCGCGTACCTGCTGTATCGAGATCGCCGCAAGTTCGAGAACAGCGGCGTGCTGGTCGTCGGCCCGTCGCGCACCTTCATGCGCTACATCGAGCGCGTGCTGCCCTCCCTCGGCGAGGACAGCGCGTCGCTGCGGTCGGTCGGTGAGATGGTCGACGGCTATTCATCGATGCGTGTCGATGCTCCTGAGCTCAACCGCGTCAAGGGATCCGCGCGCATCGCCGCGGTGGTCGCCCGTGCCGCCCGGTTCGCCGACCCCTCCACCGCGCAGTCCCTTCGGATCTTCTTCCGCGGCGACGTCCTGCAGGTGACGCAGTCCGAGCTGCGGGCGATCCGGCGGTCGGTGCTGCGCGGCAACCGCAAGTACAACCGCTCCTTCCGCGCCGCCAAGGACTCCCTCTCCGAGCTGCTGTACAAGAAGCTCTCGCCCGGCGGACAGGCCGATCGCACGATCAGCGAGTTCCGAGAGGACCTCGCCCAGCGCGACGAGTACGAGGCGTTCCTCGCCGGCTGGTGGCCGATGCGCCGCCCGCACGACGTGCTGCGCGCGCTCGGCGACCCGAAGTACCTGCAGACCTGCTCGTCGGGCGTCCTGTCCCGCGACGAGATCGAGCAGCTCGCGCACGACTGGCGGACGCACACCCGCGACGACGGATCGCTGGCGCTGTCGGTGCAGGACATCGCGCTGCTCGACGAGATCCGCGACGTCCTCGGTGAGATCCCGCCGCCGCCACGGCAGCGCGACGAGTTCGACCTCGCCGAGATGCACGAGCTGACCACCGCGGCCGACCGCGAGTACGCGACCGCCGGTCCCCGTGTCCGGCCGGAGAACTACTCCGGCTACGGCCACGTCATCGTCGACGAGGCCCAGGACCTCTCGCCGATGCAGTGGCGCATGGTCGGCCGGCGCGGACGGATCGCGTCGTGGACGGTGGTCGGCGATCCGGCCCAGACGTCGTGGCACGACCCGGTCGAGGCCCGCGCCGCGATGGACCAGGCGCTGGTGCGCACCCCGCGCCGGGAGTTCCGGCTCGACACGAACTACCGGTCGCCGGCCGAGGTGTTCGAGCTAGCCGCCGACGTCATCCGGGCCGTCATGCCGGACGCCGACATCCCCACCGCGGTCCGCGCGACCGGGCACGAGCCCGAGCATGTCGTGGCCCGCGAGCTGCGGCTGCCGACGGTGGACGCCGTCCGGCAGGTGCTCGAGGAGGTGGAGGGGACCGTGGCGGTCGTCTGCGCGCAGGACCGCGTCGCCGAGGTCGAGACGTGGGTCGGCGGCATCGACGAGCGGGTCACGGTGATCGACGAGCTCTCCGTCAAGGGCCTGGAGTACGACGGCGTCGTGGTGGTCGAGCCGGACGAGATCGCCGGCAGCGACGCCCGCGGCGCGCGCATCCTCTACGTGGTCCTCACCCGGGCCACGCAGCGGCTGGTGACCGTCGGCACGACCCAGCGGTGGCTGCCCTCGACGGTCGTGTCGGCCGCCTCCTAGCGTTCGGCGGCCGGCTCGGGACGTTCGGCGGGTTTCGCACTGTCCGCGCCGTGGCTAGCGTGAAGAGCACGGCACGTTCCAGGCAGGGGGCAATCATGGCGCACGGCGACATCACGCACATCGACATTCCCGTCGGCGATCTCGGCAAGGCGGCGGAGTTCTACTCCGAGCTCTTCGGGTGGCAGATCGCCGAGGTTCCCGGCTTCGAGGGCTACCCCATGTGGCAGGCGCCCAACAAGATCAGCGGCGGGGGCCTGGCTCCCCGGGGAGACGGCTTCACCCAGCCGCGGTCGTACGTCGAGGTGGACTCCATCGACGACACGCTGGCGAAGGTCAAGGCCCGCGGCGGCTCGGTGCTGATGGAGAAGGCGCCGATCAGCGAGACCAGCTGGTGGGCCGCCTTCACCGACCCCGACGGCAACCATGTGGGGCTGTACGAGGGCGTCACCGAGACGCAGTAGCGCGTGGTGTGATGGGCGGGTGCTTCGCGTCGTCTTCCACCAGCCCGAGATCCCGCCCAACACCGGCAACGCGATCCGGCTGGTGGCCTGCACGCCTGCCGAGCTGCACCTGATCGAGCCGCTCGGCTTCTCGCTCGAGGACAAGCAGCTGCGGCGGGCGGGCCTCGACTACCACGACCTCGCGGACGTGCACGTGCACCCGGACCTCGACCGGTGCCTCGGCGGGTTCGGCGCCGGCACCCGCGTGTTCGCGTTCACCAGGCACGCCAACACGCCGTACACCGCGATCGACTACCGGGACGGCGACGTCCTGCTGTTCGGGCGTGAGGCCGACGGGCTGCCCGAGAGCGTGCTCGCCGATCCGCGGGTGACCGAGCAGGTCACCTTCCCGATGCTGCCCGGGCGGCGGTCGCTCAACCTAAGCAACTGCGCCGCGATCGCGGTGTACGAGGCCTGGCGCCAGCTCGGGTTCGTGCCGCTCTGAGGCGGCCCGGTGCCGGTTGCGGGAAGTAAAGTCGGGGCATGCTGCAGATCGCCCAGGACCCGGACGCCGACCGGCTGCTGACGGACAACCCGTTCGCGCTGCTCGTCGGCATGCTGCTCGATCAGCAGTACCCCATGGAGCACGCCTTCCGCGGGCCGTGGAAGATCGCCTCGCGCATCGGCTCCTTCGAGCCGCAGACGATCGCTGAGTACGACGCCGCCGAGTTCGAGGAGATCTGCGCGACGCCGCCGGCGATCCACCGCTACGGGCGGTCGATGGCCCGCCGCGTCCAGGAGCTCGCGCGGGTGGTCGTCGAGCAGTACGACGGCCACGCCGAGAACATCTGGACCGAGGCGTCGTCGGCGGCCGACCTGCTGGCCCGGCTGCACGCCCTGCCCGGTTTCGGTGAGCAGAAGGCGCGGATCTTCGCCGCCCTGCTGGGCAAGCAGCTCGGCCATCGGCCGTACGGCTGGCGCAAGGCGATCGGGCCGTACGCGGACGCCGGCTCGACCCGCTCGGTCGCCGACGTGACCGGTCCCGAGAGTCTGCAGAAGGTCCGGGACTTCAAGAAGGCCCAGAAGGCCGCGGCGAAGCCCTGACGACCCGGGCCGCTCGGAAAACGACGAGCGAGAGGTGCGCTATCCACCCGGAGTGGACGGGGCCGCTCTCGGGTGTGGTTTTCCGGGTACTCCGACGTGGGCCGCGCCCCTGGCCGACGGGGTTGCGGCTAGCCGACGGCCAACGCCGCGGCGCGGCCGGCCGCGCGACCGCTGAACAGGCAGCCGCCGAGGAAGGTGCCCTCGAGGGCGCGGTTGCCGTGCATGCCGCCGCCGCCGAACCCCGAGACCTCCCCCGCGGCGTACAGCCCGTCGAAGACCGACCCATCCGGGCGCAGCACGGCACCGTCGAGATCGGTCTCCAGCCCTCCGAGGGTCTTGCGGGTCAGCACGTGCAGGCGGACGGCGATCAGCCGGCCGGACTTGGGGTCGGTGAGCTTGTGCGGCGTCGCGACGCGGCCGAGCCGGTCGCCGCGATAGGCGCGGGCCGAGCGCAGCGCGGCGATCTGCAGGTCCTTGGTGAACGCGTTGTCCATCTCGCGGTCGCGCGCGAGCACCTCGGCCCGGACCCGCTCCACGTCCAGCAGCTCGCCGCCGTCCAGACGCTGCATGCCGCGCAGCAGCTCGTCGAGGGAGCCCGCGACGACGAAGTCCTCGCCGTGCGCCTTGAAGTCCTCGACGGGCCCGGGGGCGCCCGCGCCGATGCGCCGCAGCGTCAGCCGCAGGTCCTTGCCGGTCAGGTCCGGGTTCTTCTCCGAGCCGGAGAGCGCGAACTCCTTCTCGATGATCTTCTGGGTGAGCACGAACCACGAGTGGTCGGCGCCGGTGTGCCGAAGATGCGCCAGTGTGCCCAGCGTGTCGAAGCCGGGGAACAGCGGCACCGGCAGCCGGTTGCCGTACGCGTCGAACCATAGCGACGACGGACCCGGCAGGATCCGGATGCCGTGGTTGTCCCACTTCGGCTCCCAGTCGCGGATGCCCTCGACGTAGTGCCACATGCGGTCGGCGTTGATGAGGTGGGCGCCGCGCTCGGCCGTGCGCTCGCGCATCCGACCGTCGACGTGCGCCGGTACGCCGGCCACCATCGACCGCGGCGGGGTGCCGAGGCGCTCCGGCCAGTACGAGCGGACCAGGTCGTGGTTGCCTCCGATGCCGCCCGAGGTCACGATCACCGCCTCGGCGCGGACCTCGAAGTCGCCGGCCGGCTGCCGGTTGGACGCCGCTCCCCGCGCCGCCGGGTCGGGCTGCAGCACGGTGCCTCGGACGCCGACCGCGGCGCCGTCCTCGACCAGCAGGTCGTCGACCTGGTGCCGGAACCGCAGCTCGGCGAGCCCCCGATCGACCGCGTTGCGGACCCGCCGCTCGAACGGCGCCACGACACCGGGGCCGGTGCCCCAGGTGACGTGGAAGCGGGGCACGGAGTTGCCGTGCCCGATCGCGCCGTACCCACCCCGCTCGGCCCAGCCGACCAGCGGGAACCACCGCATGCCCTGCGCGTGCAGCCAGGCGCGCTTCTCGCCGGCGGCGAAGTCGACGTACGCCTCGGCCCACCGGCGCGGCCAGTAGTCCTCGGCGCGATCGAAGCCGGCAGTGCCGAGCCAGTCCTGCAGGGCCAGCTCGGGCGAGTCCTTGACGCCCATCCGGCGTTGCTCGGGGGAGTCGACGAGGAACAGCCCGCCGAGCGACCAGTGCGCCTGGCCGCCGAGGTTGCGCTCGTTCTCCTGCTCGAGGAGCACGACGCGGCGTCCGGCGTCCACCAGCTCGGCGGCCGCGACCAGTCCCGCGAGCCCCGCTCCCACCACTACGACGTCGGCATCCATGGGCCCATCGTGGCACGACGGGTTAGGGTCGGTCATGCTTCAGTATCAGCGCACGGGATCCGGTCGTCCGGTCGTGCTCATCCACGGCCTGCTCGGATCGCACGACATCTTCTCGCGGGTGGTGCCGCTGCTCGCCGACGAGTATGAGGTGATCACCCTCGATCTGCCGGGCCACGGCGGCAGCCCGCTGGCCGACGGCGTCGAGACGATGCGGGACGCCGCCCGCGAGGTCGTCGACACCCTCGCAGCGGCCGGCGTCCAGCATCCGGTCATCGTCGGTCACTCCTGGGGCGGTTACGTGCTCGCGGAGATCCTCGGCAGCTTCCCCGACGTCCCCGCCGCGGCCGCCATCATCTACTCGCAGCCGTACGCCGACCCGCCCGAGAAGCAGCGGGCTCGCACCGAGGCGATCGCCCGGTTCGAGAGCGAGCCGTGGGACGACGTCGTGCGCGACCTGTTCCCGGTGTACGTCGCCGACTACGACCCGCCGGAGATCTTCGAGGAGCTGATCGCGATCACCGAGCAGGCCTCGGTGCCGGGCGCGCGGTTCGCCCTGACGACGATCCGGGACCGCGCCGACCACTCGCAGACCGTCCTCGATCACCCCGAGATCCCGGTGCTGTTCGTCAGTGGCACGGACGACGGCGCGATGCCGCCGATCCCGCTGGACGCGCCGCACGTGCAGCACGCCGAGACGGAGTCCGGGCACATGGGCCCGATGACCGTCCCGGACGAGCTGGTGCGGATCCTCAAGCGCTGGATAGCCGGGCTCCCGTCGGCCGGATAGCCCGCCGCCGCGGACGGACGACCGGCCGCCGCGGACGGATGACGTGCACCCGCGGACGGCTGACCGGCGACGGTCTTGGGGCGTCGACGCCCCGAGGTGGTCCAGGACGACCGTCCGGCGGTCCGGACAACCGTCCGGGGCGCGCCCGAGTCCGCTACGCGCCGTCACCGAGCCGGTAGCCGACGCCGCGCACGGTGATCACGCGGTCCTTGCCGATCGCGCGCCGCAGCGCGGCGATCGCCTGGTCGACCACGTTCGACGAGGTGTCGGACGCCGGGTCCCAGACCAGATCGAGCAGCTGGCCGCGCGACAGCGCGCGCCCGGAGTGCCGCAGGAACGTCTCCAGCAAGGTGAACTGCAACGCGGTCAGCGCGAGCTCGCGGCCGCCGCGCCAGGCGCGATGCGCGGCCGGGTCGAGGCGGAGATCGCCGTACTCCAGCAGCGTGGTTGCTGCTTGCGGCTCACGGCGCGCCAGGGCGCGGACCCGCGCCGCCAGCTCGGCAGGCGGACGCTCGCCGGGAAGGTAGTCGTCGGCGCCGCCGTCGAGGGCGCTCACCATGTCCTGCGCGTTCGCGCGGCCGGCGACGACCAGCAGCGGCGTGGCACCGCCGGCGTCGCGCAGCTGCGCGGCGAACGCCGCCTCGGCGGGACCGGATGCATCGACGCACAGCACCGCGACGGTGCACGCGCCGGCCACGCACCGCTCCAGGGCGAGGCCCGGCTCCCGCTCGACGTCGTACGCCGTGGCGAGTTCCTGAAGCACGGCGTGCACGATCTCGGGCGTCTTCTCGCCGAGGTCGATGGTAAGGATTCTCACTCGCCGTCCAGCCTCGACCCGTGCCCCGGCCCCGGCCTGAGTGCCGGATGTGTAGGCCGCAACGGCGTACATGTTCGGTACATCATCGTTCAGCAGCCTAGTCGCTCGGTCACGAAGCGGTAACGACGGAGGGCAGCACCTGCCCTTCGCCGCCGGGGACCGAAACCGACACGAAGGAGTTCATGAATGACTGCACGACTGGTTCGAGGTGGCATCGCGCTCGCGACGATGGGCGGCGCCCTCGCGCTCGGATTCACCTCGCCGGCCTCTGCGGCCGACACCGGGATTCCGGTGCTGGAGAAGATCAAGCAGTGTGAGAGCGGCGGCGACTACCAGGCCGAGAACCCGACCAGCACGGCTTCGGGCGCCTACCAGTTCATCGACTCGACCTTCCAGTCGCTGAAGGCCTCGCAGGGCTACACGCACGCCGCGGACGCGCCCGAGGCGGTTCAGGACGCGGCGGCCATCGAGCTCTACAACGCGGAGGGCACCGCGCCGTGGGCGCCGTCGGCCTCGTGCTGGCAGGCGGCCGGCGCGGCCGGTCCGGCGAGCCAGGGCGTCGATCGCGGCGCGTCCGCGCACGCGGCGACCGCCGACTCGCATTCCGCTCACTGGGGCACGAAGCACCGCACCTCGGGCAGTGGCTGGTCGGGTGCCTCGTCGACCGGCGGCTCGAGCACCGACCAGGACGCGGACGACAGCGCGCAGGCTCCCGTCCAGCAGGCCGAGCCGACCGGCACCACTGCGGAGCCGACCGGCACCACGGCCGAGCCGACCGAGCCGACCGGCAGCACGGCCGAGCCGACCGAGCCGACCGGCAGCACGGCCGAGCCGACCGAGCCGGCCGACACCGAGACGCCGGCCGACACGACCGGTGTCGAGGTCCCGAGCGCTCCGGTCCAGGACGTCCCGCAGAGGGACGCCGGCAGCGCCGCGGTCGGCGGTACGCCGGTCGCCACGCCGTAAGGCGGTCCCCAGGCCGCTCGAGCGGCCCAGCACGCAGCACCCGGACGCCGGGCGCCCCTCGCGGGTGCCCGGCGTCTCGCGACGGGTGGGGCCCGCGCCGGCGTCGTGGCACGATGAGGCCATGCCAGAGCTACCCGAGGTCGAGGCGCTCGCCCATCACCTGCGCGAGCACATGACCGGAAAGTTCGTCGAGCGGATCGACCTCGCCGCGATCTCCGCGATCAAGACCTTCGACCCGCCGTTCACCGCGCTGCAGGGCCTGAGCGTCTCGGGAGTGGGACGGCACGGGAAGTTCCTCGACATCGATGTCGACGGCATCCACCTGGTCATCCATCTGGCGCGCGCCGGGTGGCTGCGCTGGAGCGACGAGCTGCCGAAGGCCCCGCCGCGGCCGGGCCGCGGGCCGCTCGCGCTGCGCCTGCATCTGGACGACGGCAGCGGCTTCGACCTCACCGAGGCCGGCACGAAGAAGGGCCTGGCGGTGTACGTCGTCCGCGACCCGCACGAGGTGCCCGGCATCGCCCGGCTCGGCCCGGACGCGCTGGGCATCGACGCGGCCTCGCTGAAGGTGCTGCTGGCCACGCAGAGCGGCCGGATCAAGAACACGCTCGTGGACCAGAGAGTGATCGCGGGAATCGGCAACGCCTACAGCGACGAGATCCTGCACGCCGCACGCCTCTCGCCGTTCAAGATCGCCAACAAGCTCACCGACGAGGAGCTCGACGTCCTGGCGAGCGCGATCGTGCAGGTCGAGTCGGACGCCGTCGCACGATCGGTCGGACAGAAGGCGGCCTCGTTGAAGGCCGAGAAGCGCACCGGACTGAAGGTGCACGCGCGCACCGGCCTGCCGTGCCCCGACTGCGGCGACCTGATCGCCGAGATCTCGCTGGCCGACAAGAGCTACCAGTACTGCCCGACCTGCCAGACCGGCGGCCGCAAGCTCAACGACCGGCGGATGGACCGGCTGCTGAAGTAGCCACCGCCGGTGCCGTGTCGCCGGCGACCTCCTCGGCCGAGAGCGGCAGGCTGCGGTGACGCGGCAGCAGGATCGCCAGCAGCGACACGCAGCTGCCGCTGATCAGGACGACGAGCCAGGTGTGGTGGAAGCCCTGCAGGCCCCCGTGCTGGGCGAGGAGGGCGATGGTGAGGCTGACGCCGAACGTCGTGCCGAGGTTGCGCGTCGCCTGGCTCACCGCCGAGCCTTGTCCCAGTCGGTTCGGGGGCAGGTCCTTCACGGCGGCCGAGCCGAGCTGCGGCATGCACATCGACACGCCGACCGCACCGATCACGGTCGCCGGCAGGAAGGTCGCCGCCCACGCCGGCTCGGCGTCGGCGCGCAGCATCAGCCACACGGATGCGCTCGCCCACACCAGACCACCGGGGAGCAGGATCGCGCGCTGCCCGACCCGGCCGGCCAGCCGACCCATGCGCGGCGCCAGTATCGCGACGATCGTCGGACCGATGGACACGGCGAGGCCCGCCTGCAGGATCGAGTAGTGCCACACGCCGGTCAGGAACAGGATGTTGCCGAGGAACAGCGTGCTGAACCCGACGGAGTAGATCAGCATCGCGGTGTTGGCGACCGAGAAGTTGGCCGAGCGGAACAGCCGGAGGTCGAGCACCGGCGCGCTCACCCGGGCGCACCGCCAGACGAAGACGCCGACCACGAGGATCCCTGCGGTGATGGTGCCGAGGACCACGGGAGACGCCCAGCCGTCGCCCTCGCTGTGCACGATGCCGTAGCTGATGCACGACAGCGCGACGATCAACAGAGCGGCGCCGAACGGGTCCGGGATCGGTCCCGAGTTGCGCTCGCGCCCCTCGGGCAGCACCCGCCGGCTGAGCAGCCAGCTGAAGACGCCGACCGGCAGGTTGATGAAGAACGCCCACCGCCAGTCGAGCCGCTCGACCACCAGTGAGCCGAGCGACGGACCGGCCGCGCCGGCAACGGCGCCCACCGCGCCCCAGACGGCCACGGCGCGCGGCACCTGCTCCTTGGGGAACGACTGCAGGACGACCGCCAGCGAGGACGGCACCATCGCAGCGGCGCCGACCGCCTGCAGCACCCGGCTGGCGACCAGCATCGGCACGCTGACCGCCAGCCCGCAGAGCATCGACGCCGCGGTGAACAGGACCACCGCCCCGAGAAACAGCCGGCGTCGCCCGATCCGGTCGGCCAGCCGCCCGGCCGGGATCAGCAGCGCGGCGAAGGTGATCGTGTAGGCGTTGAGCACCCAGGAGAGGCCGCCGGGGCCGACGTCGCGGAACGTCGCGCCGATCGACGGGAACGCCACGTACAGGATCGTGGTGTCCAGGAAGACCGCGAACATCGCCATTCCGGTGGCGAGCAGGACCAGTGCCGGACGTCGAGATTCCATGGCCACTCCATCGGTATAAAATATAAACTACCGACAACGTACGCGACGATCCTGCGAGGGCGCCAGCCCTCGGTGGACAAAAAACCGGCGACCCGGCACCGGTGCCTCCGGTGCCGGGCCGCCGGCCGGTTCGAGAAGTGGCTAGATGACGGTGGGCTTGGCGCCGGAGCCGCTGGTCATCGGCTTGCCGGAGGCCTCCCAGGCGCGCATGCCGCCGTCCACGTTGACGGCCTCGATACCGCTGCTGTTGAGGAACTCCGTCGCGCGGGCGCTGCGGCCCCCGGAGCGGCAGACCACGTAGATGGGATCACCCTCCGGCAGCTCCGAGAGCCGCTGCGGGACGTCGGTCAGGGGGATGTGTACGGCGCCGTCGATGTGTCCGGCCTGCCACTCGTCGTCCTCGCGTACGTCGAGGATGGCGGCGTCGGCGGGCAGCTGGTCAACGGAGGCCTGCGGAATGCTCGTCATGCCCCGATCCTGCCACGCGGCAGAGGCCGACCGCGCGCGAGCAGGCCGGCAACCCCGCTGCGGCGATATAATTCATCAACCGACTGCGGAGGGAGAGGCGCATGGTGGAGACGGCCCGCGCGGCGCGCACCTACGGGCAGTTCTGCCCCGTGGCCGCGGCCCTCGACGTCCTCGGTGACCGCTGGGTCCTGCTGATCCTGCGCGAGATGCTGTACGGCCCGCGCCGGTTCTCCGAGATCAAGCAGGCCTGCCCCGGGATCGCGCCGAACCTGCTGACCGAACGGCTGCGCACCCTCGCCGCGCGGGGGCTGGTCGCGGCGACGCCGTCCGGCTACGAGCTGACCGAGGCCGGCCGCGGCGCCGGACCGGTGCTGCGCGCCCTGGCCCGGTTCGGCGTCGACCACATCGATACCGGGCACCTCGTCACCGGAGATCCGCGCGAGACCGGCGCGTTCCGGATGGCGCGCGGCTTCCTGCAGCCCTACCAGCATGCGACCCTGCCGCCGATGCGGGTGCGCGTGGTCGCCCCCGACGCGTCGACCGTGGACCTGGTCAAGGGGCCGGCCGATGAGCGGGCCGACCTCGAGCCGTCGGCCGGCACTCCTGACGTGACCGTCGCCCTCGACGCCGAGGCATTGTGGCTGGCCCGCCGCGACGGCACCCCGCTGCACTGCGCGCCGCAGGGCGACCCGGAGCTCGTCGAGGCCTTCCTCGAGGCCTTCGGCCTGCAGGGCCTCGTCTCCGAGAACTGACGTGCGGCGTACTTCGGTACCGAATCACCACGATTCCGGTACCGCAGTACGCCGCGAGTCGGGCGCGTCAGCGGGGTACGGCGCCGAGCGCGAGCTGCGCGATCTCGTCGGCGATCTGCTCCCACAGCTCCTCGGGCAGGTCGTGCCCCATCCCGTCGTACGCCACGAACCGCGACCCGGGGATCGCGGCCGCCGTGGCCTCGCCGCCGGAGACGGCGATCAACGGATCGTCCGCGCCGTGGATGACCAGGGCCGGCACCGACAGCCCGCGCAGCGCCGGTGTGCGGTCGGGGCTGACCGCGATCGCGGCGAACTGGCGGGCCGTGCCGACCGGGTAGACGGCGCGGTCGAACGCCGCGGCGTGCCGGGCGCGCACCGCCTCCTCGTCGAAGGCGAAGCCGGGGGAGCCGATCACCCGGCTGTCGGCCGTGAGCTTGTCGATCGCCTGGGCGCGGTCGAGCGGTACGGGCGTCATCAGCGCCGCGGTCGCCTCGGCGGTCGCCGCGCCGACCGCCCGGTCGCCGGTGGTCGACATGATGGAGGTCAGCGACGCCACGCGCTGCGGGAAGTCCAGCGCCAGCTGCTGGACGATCATGCCGCCCATCGACATCCCGACCACGTGCGCCTGGTCGATGCCCAGCGCGTCCAGCAGCCCGGCGGCGTCGGCGGCGAGGTCGCGCAGCGTGTACGTCACGCTCGAGAGATCACCGCCGCGCACCGCGGACAGGTCGGGCGCCGGGGCGTCGTCCAAGTGCGTCGACAGCCCGCTGTCGCGGTTGTCGTAGCGGATGACCCGCAGGCCACGGGACGCGAGCGCGTCGCAGAAGCCGTCACGCCACCCGGTCAGCTGCATGCCCAGGCCCGCGACGAGCAGCAGCGGGGGCGCACCGGCATCCCCGCGCTCGTCGAAGGCCAGCTCGAGCCCGTTCGCCTCAATCGTCTGCACCATGTGCGTGATCAGCTCCTGCTCTGCGTCGGGGCTATGCGGTCGGCAGCTTGTAGTCGCTGAACTGGCTGCGCAGGTCCTTCTTGCTCATCTTGCCCACGCTCGTCTTGGGCACCTCGTCGATGAACTCGATGGCGTCGGGCATCCACCACTTGGCGATCTGCGGCGCGAGGAACTCCTTCACGTCGTCGGCGCTCATCTGCTCGCCCGGCTCGAGCACGACGCACGCCAACGGGCGCTCGTCCCACTTCGGGTGCGGGATGCCGATGACCGCGGCCTCGCGGATCTTCGGGTGGCCCATCAGGATGTTCTCGATGTCCACCGAGGAGATCCACTCGCCACCGGACTTGACGAGGTCCTTCGTGCGGTCGGCGATCCGGATCGAGCCGTACGGGTCGATGGCGGCGACGTCGCCGGTCGACATCCAGCCGTCCTCGGTGCACAGGGTGACACCGGCGTCCGGCTTGTAGTAGTCGCGGGCGATCCAGGGCCCACGCACCTGCAGGTCGCCGGTCGTGGCGTCGTCCCACGGCAACGGGGTCGTGGTGTCGGGCTCGACGATGCGGAACTCGACGCCGGGGAACGGGGTGCCGGCGCGGGCGCGGTGCGGCAGCAGCTCGTCCTCGGTCTTGCCGTCGAGCCGCGGGTCGATGACGGCCCCGGTGGCGACCGGGTTGGTCTCGGTCATGCCCCACGCCTGCCACACGAGGACGTCGACGCGGCGCCACTCGGTGATCAGACCGGCCGGCACCGCCGACCCGCCGCACAGGATGCGGTCGAGCTTGCTGAAGTCGTACTGATCGAACAGCGGGACGATGCCCTGCCAGATCGTCGGCACGCCGGCCGCGAGGGTGACGCCCTCGTCGACGATGAGCTTGGAAAGCCCGTGCGGGGTCATGTCGGACGCCGGCAGCACCAGGTTGGCGCCGACCATCGGCCCGGAGTGGATGAAGCCCCAGGCGTTGGCGTGGAACATCGGGACCACGGGCATGACGGTGTCCGACGGCTTGACGCCGATGCCGGCGGTCGAGGTGCCCGCCATCGCGTGCAGCCACATCGAGCGGTGCGAGTACAGCACGCCCTTGGGGTTGCCGGTCGTGCCGGAGGTGTAGCAGAACGCGACCGCGCTGTTCTCGTCGGGCGCCTCGAATTCGCCCTCGCGCGGCGCGGCGGCGGCCAGCAGCGTCTCGTAGTCGTAGAACTCGTCGTCGTCCGGGACCTCCGGGCCGTCCTGGCCTTCGGGGATGTCGTCGATGACGATGTACTTGGTGACGACGGGCAGCTTCTCGCGCAGCGGCAGCAGCAGCGGCAGCAGCGACCGGTCGACGAAGATCGCCTGGTCACCGGCGTGGTTGGCGATGTACTCGATCTGCTGCGGGAACAGCCGGATGTTCAGGGTGTGCAGCACGCGGCCGGTGCACGGCGCCGCGTAGTACAGCTCCAGATGCTGCACGTGGTTCCAGCAGAAGGTGCCGATGACGGCGTCCTTCTCCAGCCCGAGGTCGTCGAGGACGGTGGCGAGGCGGCGGATCCGCTGGCACACCTCGGCGTAGGTGTAACGGCTCGGCCTGGGTCCGCCGGTGACCACCGTGTGGTCCGGATAGAGCTGTTCCATCCGGTTGAAGATGTTGACGAGCGTCAGCTGGTAGTCCTGCATGAGCCCCTGCATGGCGGTGCACCTTTCGTTGCTGCGCTCGTGGGGACGAGCGACCCCGTGCTCCGCGGCGGCGTACCGGCAGGTCGCGACCGCGGATGTTCTCAGCATGATAGTTGGCTCACACGGGTCGGGTGCCACCCGCTGCCCGCTCGGAAGGGCTCAGGCAGCCGGGGCGCGACCCGCTGCCGGCTCGGGGCTGTCTGCTCGGGCGGCGCGGCGTCGTGCGGTCAGTAGAACCACCGCGCGCCAGCCGAGCAGCAGGACGCCGAGGGTGATCGTCGCGACGATCACGAACGCGAGCGCCGTCCCCTCACCGGCCAACCGCCGGAGGACCATGCCGACGGCCACCGTGCACAGCCAGATCGGGACACCGGCGGTCATCGACCGCGCCCAGCCGCCGCTCGCGCCGGTCCGCCGCCGCGCGGTGAGCGCCGCGGCGAGCGCCCACCCGACGAGCAGCCCTACGAGGAACGGCCAGGCGGTGTGCACCACCCCGGACGCGGTGATGCCCTCGGCGTGGCTCGCTCGGCCGATCGTGGCGAACACGACGGTGAGCACGACGTCCAGGGCGAGGGCAGCGGCTATCGGCATGCGCTCGAGGTTACGTCGCCGCGCTGTGCGCCGACCCGCGGCGGCGCGGCTCCGGGCGCGACGAGCCGGCAGCGCGTGAGGTGACCGGCCTGCGGCGGCCGGCGCTGGGCGCGGGCGTCGGGTGGTGCGCCCCTAGACTCGCTCCCCATGAGCAAGAAGTCCGAGCGGATGAAGAAGAACGCCGAGCGCCACGCCTCGTCCGGCAGGCCGAAGCGCGAGCGCGTCAAGCGCGTCGACCGGCCCATCGTGGCGCGCTCGTTCGAGGGCACCCCCAGCGAGTGCGACTGGATCGCGCTGCGCGAGCTGGTGCCGGCGGCGACCGCGCCGCTGTCGCTGAAGACGGACCCTGGCCGCCCGGTCATCCTCGGCACCGTGCTGCCCATGGCCGTGCCGGCGATGGTCCGCGAGGACGGCTCGATCCTGGTCGCGGCGCAGACCACGATCCCGTCGTCCGACCCGTCGCGGGACATCGCGCACGCGATCGTGCGTGCCCTCGAGGCCAAGCCCGGCGACCTGCTGCCGATCGAGAGCGCGCCGCTGGACGGGCCGACCCTGGCCGACCTGCTCACCGACGCGCCGCTCGAGGTGACCGTGCACGACGACTTCTCGTTCTGGCTGGTGGACGCCGACAACCAGTCGGCCGAGGTGAAGGCCTCCCTCGAGCGCGCCAACGCGACGGCGTTCCCGACCGTGCGGCTGCAGGGCGTCGAGGCGGCGTACTGGTGCGCGCCCGGCCCGAAGGCGCACGTCCGCTGGCCCATGCCGTACGCCGAGGACGCGCTGCTCGACGCGATGGCCAGGCTGTCGGCGGCCGGGCAGCTCACCCTGGGTGAGGACACCAAGTTCGCGGGCCAGTTCCGCGGCCACGGTGTGCTGGTGCCGGTGTGGGACGTGCCGATCGACGCGCACCCGAGCGAGTTCGAGAAGCCGGCCGCTGAGCTGCTCGCCCGCCTCGAGGAGGCCGTGTCGAACGACGCGCCGCTGACCGAGGCGGAGCGCCGCGCGCGGGCCGGCATCATCGGCCGCCAGGTCGCCCTCCGCTAGCAGCGTCCTCGGCCTGCGTCGTCGACGCTGCCCTTCCCGGTCGTCGACGCTGCCATTCACGGTCGTCGAGCGAGCCGGAGCCGCTAGGCGGAGGCGACGTCGAGACGCGGCGCGGTGAACGGTCGGCGTGCGGCGTCTCGACGTCGCTCGTTCCTCGCTCGCTCGACGACCGTTGAACAGCCGGCGGACGCTACGGGTCTGCGGCGCACCCCGCGGTCGGCGGAGGATTCCACGGTCGTCGAGCGAGCCGGAGCCGCTAGGCGGAGGCGACGTCGAGACGCGGCGGGGTCGAATGCATAGCCCGTGACCGAGCCGCTACAGCTCGCCGAGGACGGCGCTGCGCAGGGTGTCCAGGCCGACCGAGCCGACGTCCAGCGCGCGCCGGTGGAAGGCCTTCAGGTCGAACTGCGCGCCCGCGCGCCGCTTGCTCTCCTCACGCAGCTCGAGCCACAGCTTCTCGCCGAGCTTGTACGACGGTGCCTGCCCGGGCCAGCCGAGGTAACGGTCCAGCTCGAAGCGCAGGAACCCGTCGTCCATGTTGACGTGGTTCTTCAGGAACGCCCACGCCTTGTCGTAGGTCCACTCGCCGCCGCCGACCTCGGCAGGGGCCGCGAAGCCGCAGTGAAAGCCGACGTCCAGCACCACGCGGGCGGCCCGCATCGACTGGGCGTCGAGCAGCCCCATCCGGTTGCCCGGATCGTCCATGTAGCCCAGGTCGGCCATCAGCCACTCGCTGTACAGCGCCCAGCCCTCGCCGTGCCCGGACACCCAGCAGCCCATCCGCCGCCACCGGTTCAGCAGCTCCGAGCGGTACGCCGTCTGCCCGATCTGCAGGTGATGCCCCGGCACCCCCTCGTGGTAGACGGTGGTCAGCTCCCGCCAGGTGCCGAAGTCGGTGACGCCCTTGGGCACCGACCACCACATGCGTCCCGGGCGGGTGAAGTCCTCGGACGGTGCGGTGTAGTAGATCCCGCCGCTCTGCGTCGGCGCGATCATGCACTCGATGCGCGCGACCGGCTCGGGGATGTCGAAGTGCGTCGCGCCGAGCATCGCGATCGCCTCGTCGGCCTTGCCCTGCATCCAGCGCTTGAGCTCGTCCGTGCCGTGCAGCTGGTACGCCGGGTCGGCGTCGAGCGTGGCGATGGCCTCGCGGACGGTCGCGCCGGGCTTGATCTGCTGCGCCGTCCGGTTCATGAGGTCGGTGATCCGGGCCAGCTCGTCCTGGCCCCAGGCGTAGGTCTCCTCGAGGTCGATGGTCGAGCCGAGGAACACCCGCGACTCGAGCTGGTAGCGCTCCCGGCCGACGCCGTCCTGCTCCGGTGCGGACGCCAGCCAGTCGTCGGCGAGCCGGCGCGCGGTCTCGCGGTACGCCGAGGACGCCGTCTCCACGCCCTTGGCGAGCTCCTCCCGCGCCGCGCCCGTCGCCGACGAGCCGGCGAGGAAGGTCGCGAAGTAGCCGTCGGGCGCGGTGAACGCGGTCGCCTGGTCGATGCAGGCCTGCACCTGGCGGCGGGCGGCCCGGACGCCGCGGCTCGCGGCGTACCGCAGGGACTCGAAGTACTCGTCCAACGCCTGCGGGGTCTTCTGCAGGCGCCGCCCGATCGTCGCCCAGTCGTCGTCGGTGGCGGTCGGCATCGAGTCGATCGTGTCGCGCAGCCACTGCACCGGGGAGTGGATGTTGTTCATCGCGCCGGCGGTCAGCGCAGCGTCGTCGCGCTCGATCTGCAGACCGAGCCGCTCGCGCATCGCGTCGACGGTGACCTTGTCGACGTCGTCGACGGGTGCGGCCTCGCCGAGCCGGCTGAGCGTCTCGCGCGCCAGCGTGGTCTTGGCCTCGATGCCGGCGGGGGAGTGGTCGTCGTACTCGTCCTGCCGCAGGTCGACGCCGAGGGCGGTGGCCTCGAGCGGGCTCAGCGCGAGGTAGGCGTCGAAGTACTCGTCGGCAATGCGGTCGACGGTGGTGGGCGTGCGGGGTGCGGGCTTCTCGGTCACGCGCTCCAACCTAGCGTCGCTCGCACGGGCGGTCACGCGACCCGCGGCCCTAGTCCAGCGGGTCGCGGGTGATCGGGCAGGACATGCAGCGGGGTCCGCCGCGGCCCGAGCCGAGCTCCGAGCCGGCGATCTCGACGACCTCGATCCCGGCGGCCTCGAGCGCGGCGTTGGTGGCGTGGTTGCGCTCGTACGCGACCGCCAGCCGCGGTGCCAGGCACAGCGTGTTGTTGCCGTCGTCCCACTGCTCGCGCTCGGCGGCGATTGGGTCCAGGTCGGTCTCGATCATCCGGATCCGCTCGACCCGCATCGCGGCGGCGGCGGCCTGCAGGAACGGCGTGGGGCCGCCGACGTGCAGCCGCGCCTGCGGCCCGTCGGGCGCGGTGAGCGCGTAGGCGACCATCGAGTCGGCGACGTTCGGGTAGATGATCATCGCGTCGTGGTCGACCATCGTGCAGACCGTGTCCAGGTGCATCGTCGCCCGGTCCTGCGCGATCGGGACGACCAGCACCGTCTCGGCCAGGCCCCGCGCGAACGCGGCTCGCGCGAGCCGCTCGGCGCCGGCCGGGGTGGTGCGTTCGCCGACGCCGACGGCGATGGTGCCCGGCGCGAGCAGCAGCACGTCGCCGCCTTCCAGCGGCTCGAAGTCGGGCGTGAAGAGCTTGCTCGACATCGCGAACCGCGGGTGGTGGGCGTAGATCGTTCCGGTCAGCGTCGACTCTCGTTCGCGCGCCGGCATCGCCAGCGACGTGACGGCGACCTGGTCGCGCAGCCACACCGACGAATCGCGGGTGAACAGGCAGTTCGGCAGCGGCGGGACGACGAAGTCGTGGTCGCCCATCAGCGACCACGCGACGCCGTGCCCGGAGGGCAGCTCGCGCTTGGAGATGCCGCCGATGAGCACGGCGCACAGCTCGTCGGTGGACAGCGACTCCAGGTGCCGCGCGACCGCGTCGCCCAGGTCGGCGCCCAGCCGCGGGTCGGCCAGGACGCCGGCGATCGCCTCCGCGCGGGCGACCGGGATGTCGAGCGCCTCGGTGAGCAGGTCGCTCAGCAGCAGCACCTCGACGCCGCGGGAGCGCAGTGCCTCGGCGAACGCGTCGTGCTCCTCCTGAGCGCGGCTGACCCACGGCACGCCGTCGAACAGCAGCTCGTCGTTGTTGCGCGGCGTCAGCCGGGCGAGCTCCGCGCCGGGCCGGTGCAACAGCACCGTGCGCAACGTCCCGACCTCGCTGTCGACGTACGGCCTCAGGGTCTGGCTCACGGCGCCGAGCATAGTGGTCGCGGCGCGTGCGAATATAACGTTCCAGATAACGGATTGCCGAGGTATAGGCGGCGGCCTGCATCGGTGGCGACAGCGATCGACCTGTCGCTGGCTAGGACCAAGCAAGGACGGACAAATTGCGCGGTCTCGTCTCAGCGCGAATGCGACAGCCGACGGTTGCTATTTCCCAATTGGATGGCTATCCCATATTTGTATGGGGGTGTGACCATTGGGTGCGGCGCAGAGCAGAACAGACAAGCCCCTATTCGCGATCACCTCAGTAGCCCTCACGCTACTGATGACGGGTTGTTCGACCCCGAGCGGGAACAATTCGTCAGGTGCCGGCGACATCAAGCTGGACTACATTCAGCAGCCAGCCGATTCGGGGCTCGTGGAGCAGGCAGGCCATCCTGCGAAGCCCCTCGCGATGTGGATCGACGACTCGACTCTCCGACTTGTCTGGCAGGATTCTCCTGGCTGTCCGGAGCACCCAATCGCGTTCTCGCACGACGGCGCCGGCGCCTACTACCTCAAGTTCGACTTCGAGCCGCCGCGAACGATCAATGATCCCTGCGACGCTAGTGCCCGGCTGATGGCCACGACGTTCAGAGGCGTGCCCCGCCCTGCCGCGTCGGAATACACACTTGCCTTCACTCTGGCGATCTCGCCCTCCGCCCACACGAGCGTGACGATCTCGTAGCGACGAACCGCCCCCGGTGCCTCAGCACCGTGCGCAGCGTCCCGACCTCGCTTTCGACGTACGGCCTCAGGGTCTGGCTCGCGGCGCCGAGCATAGTGGCCGCGCCCGCAACCACGGCAGTCCGCGCTCGCCTCCCGCACTCGGGCGCCCGGGCGGCCTAGCCTCGGAAGTACTTCCCCACGCAGCACCAGATGAGGCCTCCGTGTACGAGCACTCCACCTTCCTGACCGCGTCCCGCCGGACGGCCACCCTCTCCGAGCTGGCCGAGCGGCCGGCCGTCGACGTCGTCGTCGTCGGCGGCGGGATCACCGGTGTCGGCGCCGCCCTCGACGCGGCCAGCCGTGGCCTGAGCGTCGTCCTCGTCGAGCGTGCCGACCTCGCCAGCGGCACCAGCGGGGCGTCGAGCCGGGTCATCCACGGCGGCACGCGGTACCTCGCCGCCGGCGGCGTCGGCCTCGCCTGGGAGTCGGCCGCCGAGCGCCGCCTGCTGCTGCAGCGGATCGCCCCGCACCTGGTGCGGCCGATGCCGATGCTGATCCCCGAGCTGGGCGACACCCCCGCCCGGACCCGACGGCTGACCCGCCTCGGCCTGCACGTGGGCGACGTCGTGCGCCGCACCAGCGGCGTCAGCTCGCGAATCATCCCCAAGCCGCGCCGGGTGTCGACGGCCGAGGCCGAGGGCCTGTTCCCGAGCCTGCGTCGCGACGACCTGTCCGGCGCGATGCTGTCCTTCGACGCCCAGCTCGAGGACGACGCGCGCCTGGTCGTCGCGGTCGCTCGCACCGCCGCCGAATACGGAGCGAGCATCCTGACCCGCGTCGAGGCGCGCACGATCGACGGCGGCCGCGTGGCGTGCGTCGACACCCTCACCGGGACGCCGCTGCGCCTGGACGCGCGCGCGGTCATCAACGCCACCGGCGTCTGGGCCGCCGACCTCGAGCCCGCGCTGCACCTGACGGCGCGCAAGGGCGTCCACCTGCTCGTTCCCGCCGAGCTGCTGGGCAGCCCGCGCACCGCGCTCGCCGTCCCCGTGGCCGGGCGGCCCGAGCACGTCGCGTTCGCGATCCCACAGTCCGACGGCCTCATGCTGATCGGCGTCACCGACCGGCCGGCCGCCTCGAGCGACGACGTCTCGGTCGAGGCGGAGGACGTCGCGTCGCTGCTCGGCACGATCAACCGCGCGCTCGCCGTGCAGCTGCGCACCGAGGACGTCGTCGGCAGCTACGCCGGCCTGCGCCCCGTTCTCGAGGACGAGAAGGACGGCGATCTGGAGCGGAAGCACGCCATCGTCGTCACCGACGACGGCACGGTCAGCGTGGTCGGCGGCAAGCTCACGACGTACCGGCGGATGGCCGCCGAAGCGGTCGACCGGATGGTGTCGGCCAACATGATGTGGGCCGGCGAGTGCCTGACCGCCGACATCCCGCTGGTCGGTGCGGCGTCCCCGCGGCGGCTCGCCGAGGTGGACGCCGACGAGCGGCTCGTGCACCGGTACGGCATCGAGGCGCCCCAGGTCCTGGCGCTCGCCGACGGACGCGCCGAGCTGCTGGAGCGGGTGGTGCCGCAGCTGCCGGTGCTGCGGGTCGAGCTCGTCTGGGCGATCGAGCGCGAGCTCGCGATGACGGCCGAGGACCTCATCGACCGGCGTACCCGGATCGGCCAGACGCGTTATCGCGACGAGGCTCTGAAGGTGGCCCGCCGGCTGCTCGACATGGCCCTGCCGGCCCGGTAGCGGCCGGAACATCCGGGTGCGCCGCGACGTTTCCTGGGCATGAAGATACTGCTGGTCATCCTCGGCATCCTGCTGGCGATCTCGGTCGTCGGGTTCGTCATCAAGACGCTGTTCTGGCTGGGCGTCATCGCGGCCCTGGTGTTCGTCGGCGTGGCCGTCGCGGGCGCCCTCAAGGGCCCGGAGACCCCTCGGTCGCTGCGCTAAGCGCGGCTGCGATCGTGCCGGCACTCAGCGTGCGGCGCCGGCCGGCAGCAGCCTGCGCTCGCGCAGCTCCTCCTCGATGCTCCAGCGGCTGACGCTGACCACCGCGAGGATCTGCAGCAGGCACACCAGGCCGATCATCACCACCAGCACCCCGTTCCAGTCCGTGCTGCGGCCGTGGATGGTGCCGAGCAGCAGCAGGCCCGTGCCGGCCCAGATGTAGCCGACGGACTGCATGAACCCCGACAGCGAGAGCACCCCGGTCGGTGTCTTCGCCCGCAGGTTCACGACGTACAGCGCGATCGGGAAGTACGTCTGGCCGATGCCGATCAGGATCGACCACAGCGTGGTCAGCTGCAGCGGCCACGCGAGCAGGCCGAGGTACCCCAGCACGTAGCCGGCGAACAGCACCCAGGTGACGATCGCCGGACGCCGCAGCCGACCGAGCAGCGTGGGTGCGAAGATCGTCGCGATGGTGGCCGCGACCGACACGATCCCCACCTGCGCTGCCGCGGACTGGCGTGCCAGGCCCTCGTCGCGCAGCAGCGTCGGGTACCAGCCGAAGGCGATGTACGCCTGCATCGACTGGCTGCCGAAGAACAGCGCCAGGATCCACGCCTTGGGCACCCGGGCGATCGTGCGCAGCGGGAGCCGATGCGCGCTGGTGCGCACCGGCGGCGCCTCGTGCCGCGCGAGCGGCAGCCACGGCAGCACCGCCAGCACGGCGACCGCGGCCCACATGCCGATGCCGAGCCGCCAGTCGCCGCCGAAGGCGTGCATGAGCGGAATGGTGGAGAAGGCCACCATGGCCTGCGCCAGGCTCATGACCACGGTGTACGCCGCCGTCATCCCCGCGATCCGGCCCGGGAACATCTCCCGCACGATGCTCGGCAGGATCACGTTCGCCAACGCGATCGCGGCGAGCGCGACCACCGACCCGACGAACAGCCAGAGCGCGCCCGGCACGGCGGCGCGCACGACCTGGCCGACGGCGATCAGCACCAGGGTCAGCAGCGCGGTGCGGTGCAGGCCGATGCGGCGGGCGATCGCCGGGCCGGTGAGGCCGGCGATGCCGAAGCAGAACGGCGGCAGCGCCGTCAGCAGACCGGTCGCGAAGCCGCCGAGCCCGCTGCCGTCCCGGACGTCCGGCAGCACGGCGCCGACCGAGCTGACCGCCATCCGCAGGTTGACGGCGAGCAGCAGCACGGCGGAGACGGCCAGCCACACGGGGTGGACGCGAGACGCGGAGGATCCTTCAGTCACCTAGGCATCCTCCCAGCCGCGGCCCGCGCCCCGACGTCCCCCTTGGCGCCGCGACCGCTCAGCCGGCCGGGTAGGCCGACCGCGCGAGCAGCCGGGCCAGGTGCGCGGCGTTGCGTGCCGCCCCGGCGGTGGCGGACGCCGTGACCTCCGGGGTGTCGGCGAGATCCTTGTAGTCCGTGGTGTGCATCGCCTCGCCGTTCCAGTAGGTGCCGCCCTGCGCGGCGATGGTGAAACCGACGTCGTTCAGCGCCTGGTAGAGGATCGCGGCGATGTGGTGCGCGCCGTCCTCGTTGCCGACGACGGCCGCGATCGCGACCTTGCCGTAGGTGAGCAGCCGTCCCTCGTCATCGGTCTCGGACAGCTCGGCGTCCAGCCGTTCCAGGACCCGCTGGCACACGCTCGAGTGCTGGCCCATCCAGGTGGGTGTCGCGAGGACGAGGATGTCGGCATCGAGGACCTTCCGGCGCAGTGCCGGCCACGCGTCGCCGTCGCCCATGTCCTTCTCGACGCCCGGAGCCACGTCGTGATCCACCACGCGGACGAGGCTGCCGGACACCCCGTGGCTGCCGAGCTCGTCGAGCAACTGCTGCGCGAGCAGATCGGTGCTGGACTCGGCGGGCGACGGCTTGAGGCTGCAGGTGAGGGCGACGGCGGTCAGCGGGGGCTGGGCAGGGGTGGAAGTCGTCATGCTCCCTGCCTACTCCTCCTCGGTCGGGTTGACCATTCGACGTCCGGACCGAGGAGGCCCGACGACCCTGGCGCGACGGGTGTGACTCACGTAACTTGTGGCCACCCACGACGACACTGAAGGAGTGCCGCCATGCCCGAGACGGTCATCGATGCGTTCCGCGGCACGGTGGCCGCGACCCCTGACAAGATCGCGTTCCGGACGCTCGACGAGGACGCCGTCGCATGGACCTGGCGCGAGGTCGGCGAGCGCGCCGAGGCGATCGCGAAGGGCCTGCACGAGCTTGGCGTCTCCGGCGGCGACCAGATCGCCCTGATGCTCACCAACCGGCCGGAGTTCCACGTGTGCGACCTGGCCGGGATCCTGCTCGGGGCCGCCACCCTGTCCGTGTACAACACGCTCGCACCCGAGCAGCTCGTGTACCTGCTCGACGACGCCGGCGCCTCGGTGATCATCGCCGAGCAGGCGTTCCTGCCGGTGATCCGCCAGGTCCGCGAGCAGCTCGCGCGACCCGTCGAGGTGGTCGTGGTGGACGGCGAGCCGGGCCCCGGCGAGCTGTCCCTCGACGAGGTCATGGACCGCGGTCGTGCCTCGACGTACGACCTCGAGGAGGCGTCGGCAGCCATCGGCGCCGACACCGTCGTCACGCTCATCTACACCTCCGGCACCACCGGCGACCCCAAGGGCGTGCAGCTCACCCACCGCAACATCCTCGCGGCGTACGAAGGTGCGGACGGCCGCGTGACGATGCCGGACGACGCCCGCGTGATCAGCTGGCTTCCGGCGGCGCACATCGCCGAACGGATGGCGCACCACTACTTGCCGCTGCGGCACGGGATCGAGGTGACCTGCTGTCCCGACCCGCGGCGGATCGCCGAGTACCTGCCTCAGGTCCGCCCGACCTGGTTCTTCGCCGTCCCGCGGGTGTGGGAGAAGCTGAAGTCGGCGGTCGAGGCCAAGCTGGCGTCCATCCCAGGGGAGCAGGGCGAGCAGATCCGGGCGGCGCTCGCCGCCGCCGTCCAGAAGGTCAAGCTCGAGCAGTCTCGCCAGCCCGTCCCCACCGAGCTCGCCGCCGCCGTCGAGCAGGCCGACGCCGCGATCTTCGCCGGAATCCGCCGGCAGCTCGGGCTGGACCGCATCGACGTCGCCAACGTCGGCGCCTCGCCCACCCCGCCGGAGGTGCTCGAGTTCTTCCACGCGATCGGAGTGCCGGTCTCGGAGATCTGGGGGATGAGCGAGACCGCGGGCCTCGGCGCATCCAACCCGATCGAGGACATCCGCATCGGCACCGTCGGCCGGGCGCCGGACAACGTCCGGCTGAAGCTCGGCGAGGACGGCGAGCTGCTGGTCAAGAGCGACGTCGTCACCCCCGGCTACCGCAACCTGCCGGAGAAGAACCGCGAGACGATCGTCGACGGCTGGCTGCACACCGGTGACATCGCGACGATCGACGACGACGGCTACGTGCGGATCATCGACCGCAAGAAGGAGCTGATCATCAGCTCCGGCGGCAAGAACATGTCGCCGGCGCTGATCGAGTCTCGGCTCACGACCGCGTCGCCGCTGATCGGGCAGGCCGTCGCGATCGGCGACGGCCGCCCGTACAACACGGCGCTGATCGTGCTCGACCCCGACGCGCTGCCGGTCTGGGCCCGCGCGCACGGCATCGATGGCGCGACCCCCGCGGAGCTCGCCGGCGACGAGCAGCTGCTCGCCGAGATCGACGCGGCCGTCCAGGCGGCCAACGCCCGGCTCTCGCGCGTCGAGCAGATCAAGAAGTACACGGTGCTCGCCGAGGAGTGGCTGCCGGCGAGCGACGAGCTGACGCCGACCATGAAGCTGCGCCGCCGTCCGATCGAGGCGAAGTACCGCACCCAGATCGACGCCATGTACGCCCCGTAGTCCTCATGCGGTGGGTTGCACCCCGCTATCGGCCGATCAGCGGGGCAGAACCCACCGCAGCACGGCGGAGCGGGGCAGAACCCACCGCATCGTGACGGCCGCGGGGACGTCGGCACCACCCGACGGGCGTCGGTGGCCGCGCGCGGCTGCGTGACAGACTGGTGGGCATGTCCAAAGCGAACGCCAACACCTCGTTGCCGGTGCAGCGCGCGAAGGCGACCACCGGCTCGTACTCGATCACGGTGCGGCTGCACACCGGCACCGACCCGGCCGTCGTCGGTGAGCTGGCGACCGCCGTGTCGCAGGTCGGCGGCATCACGACCGCGCTGGACATCGTCGAGTCGCGGCATGATCGCCTGGTCGTCGACCTCACCTGCTCGGCCGCCGACGGCACGCACGCCGAGGAGCTGGTCGCCGCGATCAGCGGGGTTCCCGGCGTCAAGGTGCACAAGGTGTCCGACCGGACGTTCCTGCTGCACATCGGCGGCAAGATCGGCGTCGAGCCCACGGTCCCGCTGAAGACCCGCGACGACCTCTCGATGGCCTACACGCCGGGCGTGGGCCGGGTCAGCCTGGCGCTGGCCGAGCACCCGGAGGACGTCCGTCGCCTGACGATCAAGGGCAACTCCGTCGCGGTAGTGACCGACGGCAGCGCCGTCCTCGGCCTCGGCAACCTCGGACCCGGTGCGGCGCTGCCGGTGATGGAAGGCAAGGCGGCGTTGTTCAAGCGGTTCGCCGGGATCAACGCCTGGCCGATCTGCCTGGACACCCAGGACGTCGACGAGATCGTGCGCACCGTCGAGCTGATCGCTCCCGGGTTCGGCGGGATCAACCTGGAGGACATCGCGGCCCCGCGCTGCTTCGAGGTCGAGGGGCGGCTGCGCGAGCGGCTGGATATCCCGGTCTTCCACGACGACCAGCACGGGACGGCGATCGTCGTCCTCGCGGCGCTCACCAACGCGCTGCGGTTCGTCAAGCAGAACATCGACACCGCCCGCATCGTCGTCGCCGGAGCCGGTGCCGCGGGCACCGCGATCGTGACCCTGCTGCTGGCCGCCGACGCCCACGACGTGGTGGTGTGGGACAAGGAGGGCCTGCTGAGCCGCGACGACCTCGAGCTGGCGCCCGCCAAGCTGGCCCTCGCGCAGCAGACCAACCCGCACCTGATCCGCGGCGAGCTGCGCGACGGCCTGCAGGGCGCCGACGTGTTCATCGGCGTCAGCGCCGGTGGCGTGCTGGCGCCGGAGTGGATCGACGAGATGGCCGACGAGCGCATCGTGTTCGCGCTGGCCAATCCCGATCCCGAGGTCGACATCGCCGAGGCCGCGAAGCGGGCGACCGTGGTCGCCTCCGGCCGCAGCGACTATCCCAACCAGATCAACAACGTGCTCGCGTTCCCGGGCGTCTTCCGCGGGCTGCTCGACGCCAAGGCGTCGGCTGTGACCACCGAGATGCTGCTGCGCGCGGCGTACGCCATCGCCGGTGTCGTCACCGACGACCAGCTCAACCCCAACTACATCATCCCGAGCGTGTTCGACCCCGGGATCACGACAGCGGTCGCGCGGGCGATCGCCGGTGAGGACGCCGAATGAACGGACCCGTCAACTCGCGATTCGCCGTCGGGCCGTTCATCGCCGGCGCGCCGCTGGTGCTCATCGGCGTGCTGCTCATCGCCGGGCTGCGCAGCAGCTTCGCCGACATCCTGGGCTGGATCTTCGTGGTCGTGGGGATCGGACTGCTCGTGCTGTCGATCCTGATGTTCCGGGAGCTGTCGAAGTGGAACGTGCTGCGGCGCGGGAAGTGGACGACCGTCGCCGCCACCGTCGTGCACGACGACGCCTACAGCGAGCAGGCCAAGACGCTCATCGACACGGTGGACGGCAAGTGGCGCATCGCGCTGGCCCGCTACCCGCTCGAGCTGCGGGACGTCATCGCCGACCAGAAGCGCCTGGAGTACGTCGGCACCCTCGCCGACGACGCCTCGCTGCTGGTGCGGCCCACGCCGGGAGAGCTGGAGTACTTCGCCCGCTGCCGGGCGATCGCGAGCATCACCGAGGCCAGGGGCGCATGAGCCCGGCCGCCGACGACGAACGCACCCGCCGGCACGAGCGCGGCAAGGACCGCGCCTTCGTCACGACGATCGTGATCGGGCTGGCGCTGATCGTGGCCGGGCTCCTGCTGATCGCGCAGCGCGGCGCGTGGGCGTTCCTCGGAGGATTCCTGTTCCTGCTCGGCGGGTCCTTCGGCGCGGCGTCCGTCATCGGGCTGCTGTACCGGCGCAAGGCGCGTCGCGTCCTGGGCACCCACGAATGGGTCACCACCGCGGTGACGGTCACCGCACGCCCCCGCTCCGGACGCAACGGCCGCACCATCATCGCGCTGCGCGACACCGACGTCACCATCGCGGTCACGGGCCTGAGCCCCGAGGTCACGAACAAGATCGAGCGCACCGGCGAGCTCGAGTACGCCGGCGACCTGGACGGCTCCGGGATGCTGTTCACCCGGCTCGTCGACGGCGACGAGGTGTACGTCGCCGTCGTCCCGCGGCATCGTCCGGCCGCCTGAGGTCGCCGGGACGCCCACCACCACGAGGGAGTAGCAGGATGAGCTCGAAGGTCCGGATCACCGTCGCGGTACCGATGTCGGAAGCGCTGGTCAGCCAGATCGAGGCGGTCGACCCGCGCGTCGAGGTCCACTACGACCCGGCGCACTTCCCCGGACCGCGGCGCCTCGGCGACCACCACGGCGCGCCGGCGCAGCCGCGCTCGGACGCCGAGCGGGACCGGTTCTTCGAGTACCTCTCGCACGGCGAGATCGTCTACGGGATCCCGGAGCTGCAGGCGAGCGGGCTGCGCCGCATCGTCGAGCAGGACCCCCGGCTGCGCTGGGTGCACGCCGCGCAGGCCGGCGCCGGAGCGTTCGTCACCGAGGCGCACCTCGACGCCGAGCAGCTCGCGCGGGTCCTGGTGACGACGTCCGCCGGGGTGCACGCCGAACCCCTCGCCGAGTTCGCGATGCTCGGCATGCTCGCCGGCTCCCAGGACCTCGCCCGGCTGCGCCGGCAGCAGGCCGCTCACGAGTGGGCGGACCGGCACGCGACAGCCCAGCTGCGCGGCGCCACCTGCCTGGTCCTCGGCGCCGGGGAGATCGGCGCCGCGATCGCGTCCCGCGCGAAGGCCTTCGGCATGCGGACCGTCGGCATCAAGCGGCGGATCGAGCCGGTCGCCGGCTTCGATGACATCCTCGGCGTCGAGGCGCTGACCGACGCGGTGCGGGACGCCGACTACGTCGTGGTCACGCTGCCGGGCACCGCGCACACCGAGCACCTGGTCGATGCGCGGGTGATCGCGGCCTGCAAGCCCGGCGTCGTGGTGGTGAACGTCGGGCGCGGCTCGGTGATCGACGAGGCGGCCCTCGTCGCGGCACTGCGCAGCGGCCACGTCGCGTCGGCGGCGCTCGACGTCTTCGAGCGCGAGCCGCTGGAACCGGCGAGCCCGCTGTGGGATCTGCCCAACGTCATCGTCAGCCCGCACACCGCCGCCCTCGACGTCGGGGAGGAGCAGCGGGTCGCGGACCTGTTCTGCGACAACCTGCGCCGCTACCTCGACGGGACGCCGCTGCGCAACGTCGTCGACGTCCAGCAGGGCTACTGAGCCTCGGTCCGGTCCGGTCCGGCGCGGCTGGTCGCCGCCGGACCGCGGTCCGCGCCGCCCTGGGCTCGGTGGACGGCAACGCCCACGAGCAGCGCCCCGACCGCGAGCAGCACCGCCCCGGCGACGAAGATGCCGGCGATCACCCACGGCAGGCCCGGCACGGTGGCGCCGGCCCGCGCCTGCGCGTTGATGCCGGCGGTGCCGTCGGCGCGCATGACGACGACCATCCAATCGCCTTCCGACGCCCGCCACGTGAGCGCCTGGGTGCCCGTGCCGCTGGACGACTCGACCCAGATGCCGGCCTCCGCCGGCGGCGAGCCGGGTGCTCCGCCCGAATGATCGGTGGTCCGCAAGCGGTCCGAGCGCCCGTCACCGAACCGCGGTCCCAGCCGGTCCAGCTCCGAGTAGCCCACGTCGCGCAGGTAGCGGCGGGCGTCCTCCGCCCGCGCCACGCCGATGAACAGCGGGACGCCCGGGTCGGTCGCGGTGACCTCGAGCCGGATCGAGCCGACCACCTCCTCCATCGACCAGTCCAGACCGCTGCCCTCCAGGCGGAACGAATCGCTCGCGATCGCGTAGCGGTCGGTTGCCATCTCCGATCGCGGCGTCATCAGGTAGCTGCCTTCCCGATAGTGCTGATCGGCCCATGCGAGCGTGCCGCCGCCGACGAACGCGCCGGCCGCGCCGAACAGCAGCAGCGCGCCCACGACCAGTGCCGCGACGCGGCCGGCGGTCCACGCCGTGGCGGGCGTCGCCCGTGCCAGGGCTGCCGAACCGCCGGTCGCGGCCGGGTAGCCGGGCGCGCTCGGGTAGCCGGTCTCGGCCGGGGAACCGGAGGGGCTTCCGAATGCGGGAGGCGAGGTCGGCCCGACGGGTAGCGAAGCGGGGTCGCGACCGCCCATGTCCATCCGGAACGGCGGGTACTCGTCGGTCATCAGGGCCGCGTAGCCGGCGACGCGCAGCGCCCACCGGTCCATGCCGAGCACGAAGTCGTACAGCGACTGCGGGTACCGCCCGGAGAACAGCAGCGCGATGCCGGCGACCAGCACCAGCAGGGCGACCAGCCCGCCCGCGCCCCAGCCGGTGTCCCAGATGCCGTCCGCGTGGCTGCCGCGGGTGCCCAGCCAGATGCCGCCGCCGACGAACAGCGAGACGATGATGTAGTGCGGGATGGCCAGCAGCCACCACTTGACCAGCACCAGCCCCCGCGACAGGCGCTCGGGGTAGACGACGTCGAGGTGCGCCGGGTAGTCCGGCACGTCGGCGAGGGTGAACGGCGGATAGCGGTCCGTGCCCAGCGCGCCGTAGCCGTAGTAGTTGACGCGCCAGCTCCACCGCAGCACCCCGACGTTGAAGTCGAACAGGGCGCGCGGGTAGCGCGCGGTGAACAGCACCGAGAAGAACACGATCACGCTGGTCAGCACGAACGCCACCCACAGGCACGCCAGGATCACGTAGTGCGGGAGCAGCAGCAGCCACTTGACCAGCCACAGCCCGCGCGAGGCCGCGGGCCGGACGGCGGCATCGACGCGCACCGGGTACGTTCGCTCCTCGAGCATCTTCGGCACGTCCTTCCCGTCGCGGAGGCCAGGCCGGCTCTGCGGCCCGACCCTCCTTTCACGGTGGCGCCGCTGGGTGGCGGCTGCCAGGGGCTTTGGGGGCGTCGGGCAGGAACGTTCGTCCCGTGCCGCGGCGCTACCGATACCCTCGGGGAGTGCCCGACTCATACGCCTATCTCGGTCCCGCCGGAACGTTCGCGCAGCAGGCCCTGCTGACCATCCCGGAGGTCGAGGGAGCGCCGATGATGCCGTGCTCCGGGGTACCGGCGGTCGCGGCTGCCGTCCGCGACGGATCGGCGACCTTCGGGCTGATGCCGCTGGAGAACTCCGTCGAGGGCCCGGTGCCGACCACCACCGACGAGCTGGTGCTGGGCGAGCCGCTGCAGATCGTCCGCGAGGTCTTCCTGCCCGTCTCGTTCGTGGTCGCCTCGCGCGGCGCGCAGCTCGACGAGCTGCGCACGCTGGTCAGCCATCCGCACGCACACGCCCAGGTGCGCGGCTGGGTCCGGTCACATCTGCCGGACGTCGACGTGGTGACCGCCGCCTCGACCGCGGAGGCCGCATCCCTCGTCGCACAGGGAAAGTACGACGCCGCGGTGTGTGCGTCGATCGCCGCCGCCAACAACGGTCTGACGGTGCTGGCCGACGGCGTCGAGGACACGACCGGCGCCGTCACCCGGTTCGTGGTGGCTGCCCTCCCCGGGCCGCCCCCGGCGATGACCGGCAACGACCGCACGACCTTCGTCGTGCACATCCGTCAGGAGCAGCCCGGCGCGCTCAGTGGCGTGCTCGTCGAGCTGGCCGCCCGCTCGATCAACCTCACCCGCATCGAGTCGCGTCCGTGGCGCGAGCGCATCGGTGAGTACCACTTCATCCTCGAGTGCGAAGGGCACATCGCCGACCCGCGCGTCGGCGACGCGCTCGCCGCCCTCTTTCGCATCTGCGCGGAGGTGCGCTTCATCGGCTCCTACCCGCGGGCGGACCGCGCCAACGGCGCGTTGCCGGAGCAGGCCCGCGACGCCGCGTTCGCCGACGCCGCCCGCTGGCTGGCGAGCACCCGCGAGCACGGGGCCCGCCGGTGAAGCTGTACTTGGCCCGCCACGCCCAGAGCGAGGCGAACCGCGAGCACGTCATCGCCTGCGCCATCCCGGGCCCGGATCTCAGCGAGCTCGGACGCGAGCAGGCGGTCGCGCTGGCCGAGCGGCTCGACGGGCACGGGGTCCGTGCGATCTATCACTCCCGCATGGTGCGCACCAGGCAGACCGCCGCCCCGCTGGGCGCCCTGCTCGGCCTGCAGATGACCGAGCTGCCGGGCCTGCACGAGGTGCACCTGGGCGACCTGGCCGAGCGCAGCGACGTCGAGGCGTACGACCTCATGGACGAGCTGGCGACCGAGTGGAACATGCGCGAGCGGCTGAACTTCGCGCGTCCCGGCGGCGAGTCCGGCACCGAGGTCGTGCGCCGGATGACCGCCGACCTCGACCGGCTGCGGGAGCGGCACGGCGACTCCGACGACGCGGTGCTGGCGGTCGCGCACGGGCTCTGCCTGCGCACGGCCGTCCAGCGATGGGCGGACGGAGTCAGCCTCGAGTTCGCGTTCCGGAACCTGCTGCCCAACACCTCGCTGATCGAGATCGACGTACCGCGCGACCGGAGCGAGCGTCCGCGGATCGTCTCGTGGGCCGGTCTGGACCCGGCCAGCGCCCCGCCCGACGAGGGCGGCATCCTCTAGCGGCGGCCTACAGGTACAGGCCGGTCGAGACGTCGACGCGCTCGGCGGCGACCGCGTGCACGTCGCGCTCACGCAGGATCACGTAGGTCTCCGCGTTGATCTCGACCTCGTGCTGGTCGTCCTCGGCGTACAGCACGCGGTCGTCGACCTTCACGTTGCGTACCGACGGCCCGGCCCCGAGCACCTTCCCCCAGCGCAGCCGCTTGGCGACCTGCGCCGTCGCGGGGATCAGGATGCCGCCCGAGGATCGCCGGTCGCCCTCGTCGCCGGCCTCCTTCACCAGGAGTCGGTCGTGCAGCATCATGATCGGCAGCTTGGCGTTCTCGGTCACCCGACGAGGGTACCGCCGTCCGGCTACGGGATACGGACGTGCTGCGGCCCCAGGTCGGACACCTTCGAGACGCCGAGGAGCTGCATCGTGCGCACGATCTCGGTGCGCAGGATCTGCAGCGCGCGGCGGACGCCGAGATTCCCGCCGGCCATCAGGCCGTAGAGGTAGGCGCGCCCGATGAACACCGCGTCCGCGCCCGCGGCGACACCGGCCACCACGTCGCTGCCGCTCATGATGCCGCCGTCGATGAAGATCTCCTTGTCGTCGCCCAGCGACGCGCGGGCCTCCGGCAGCAGCCGCAGCGGGGGCCGGGCGCGGCCGAGCTGCCGGCCGCCGTGGTTGGACAGGATGATCCCGTCCGCACCGACGTCGAAGGACCGCTTGGCGTCCTCGACGCTCTGGATGCCCTTGATGACGAGCTTGCCGGGCCACACCGACCGCAGCCACTCGACGTCCTTGAAGGAGACCGTCGGGTCGAACATGTGGTTGATCATGTCCGCGACGGTGCCCTCCCAGTTCTTCAGCGACGCGAACTCGAGGGGCGCGGTGGTCAGCAGGTTACCCCACCACGCGGGGTGCAGCGCCATGTCGGCGAACGTCTTCGGCGTCAGCTGCGGCGGGATGGTCAGCCCGTTGCGGACGTCGCGCAGCCGCGCGCCGGCGACGGCCGTGTCCACCGTCAGCAGCAGCGACGAGTAGCCGGCGGCGCTCGCCCGGTTGATCAGCTCGGTGCTCGCAGCCCGGTCGTTCCACACGTACAGCTGGAAGTAGCGCGGTATGTCGGGGGTCAGCCGGGCGACCTCCTCGATGGAGGTGGTGCCCATCGTGGACAGCGCGTAGGGGATCCCGGCGTTGTTGGCCTCGTGCCCGACGGCGGTCTCACCCTGGTAGTGCATCATCCGGGTGAAACCGGTCGGGGCGAGCGCGAGCGGCATCGCGGACTGCTCGCCGAGAATCGTCGTGCTCAGATCGACCCGGGAGATGTCGCGCAGCACGTTCGCGTTCAGCTCGACCGACTCCCACAGCTCGCGGGAGCGCCGCAGCGACGACTCGTCCTCGGCCGAGCCGTCGGTGTAGTCGAACACCGACCGCGGCGTACGCCGTTTGGCCAGCGTGCGCAGGTCGCCGATGGTGGCCGCCCGCGCGAGCCGGCGGCGGTTCGGGTGCAGATCGGGGGAGCGGAAGCCGAGCAGCGGCTGCAGGTCGCTCCACTTGGGCAGCTGCCGCGGGATCTTCGGCATCGGATCGGTACGCATTGACCGACCATATGACAATCTGCGGGGCAGCGAGAGACGCTATCGAGCCGATAGCGTGCCCCGCTGCCCCGCAGAATGCGACGCCCGGAAGAGACTAGAGCTTGCCGGCCTTCAGCTGGCCGGCGAAGTCCGGGTTCTCCGACAGCCACTTCTGGACGGCGGCGTCGTTGTCCTTGCCGGCGAAGTTGTCCTCACCGAACATCATGTTCTCCAGCGACGACAGCTTCTCGTCGTCCAGCACGAGGTTCTTCACCAGCTGCGCGGCCTTCGGGTTCTTCTTCTCGTAGCCCTTCGTGGCGAACGAGTAGATGATCTCCTTGCCGCCCATAGCGCCCTTCGGGTCCTCCAGGTCGCGCATCGGGTAGGCGTCGTACGCCCAGTGCGGACGCCACAGCGTGACGGCGATGTTGCTGCCGTCCGCCTGAGACTTCTTCACGGCCGCGAGCATCGCCGGCGTGGACGACGTGGTGAAGCTGAGCTTGTCGAGCCCGTACTCGGGGATCGCCTTCTCCTTCGTCTGCTTGGTCAGCCCCGCTCCGGGCTCGATGCCGACGATGGAGTTGTTGTACTCGTCGCCCATCTCGGCCAGATCCGCGATGGACTTCGCCGGCGAGTCCTCGTTGACGGCGATGGTGAGCTTGGCGTTGTCGTACCAGCAGCCGAGGCTGTCGAGCTGGTCGCCGTACTTGTCGAGGTAGTCGGCGTGCGTGACCGGCAGCCAGCCGTCGGTCAGGAAGTCGACGTCCCCCTGCGCTACCGCGGTGAACCCGGGCGCGGCGTCGAACGCCTTGATGTCGACGGTGTAGCCGTCCTGCTCGAGCACCGCCTTGAGCAGGTGGGCGGTGGCGAACGACTCGTCCCAGCCGTTGAACGCGCCGATGGTGACGTTCTTGTCCTCGTCCTGACCGGAGACCGACGAGACGTCGGCGACGCCGTCGTGCATGTCGCAGTCGGCCCACTTGCTGGCCGCGGCGTCCTTGCCCGATCCCTCGGACGAGTCGGACCCGCCGCCAGAGTTGCTGGCGCCGCACCCGGTCAGTGCCAGCGTGGCCGCGGTGGCGAGGCTCGCCAGTACCTTCGTTCGGTTGAACAACTTCTGTCTCCTCTCGTTCGACAACGCCCTGAGCGTTGCCATCTAGAACTACGTGCGTATGAGTCGCGTGGTCGGATCAGGCGTTGGCCTTCTCCAGCTTGTTGAGGTACGACGACCGGGTGCCCAGCGAGTTGCTGAGCCGGTCGAGGAAGATCGCGATGATGACCACCGCGAGTCCGGCCTCGATGCCGAGCGGGACGTCGAGGGACGCCAGGGACGCGGTCACGTCGCCGCCGAGGCCACCGGCGCCGGCCATGCCGGCCAGCACGACCATCGACAGCGCCAGCATGATCACCTGGTTGACGCCGGCCATGATGGTCGGCAACGCCAGCGGCAGCTGGATCTGCCGGAGGATGCGTCCGTGCGTCGCGCCGAACGCGTTGCCGGCCTCGACGACCTCCTTGTCGACGCCGCGGATGGCGAGCTCGGTGAGCCGCACGCCGGGTGGCATGGCGAAGATGAGCGTCGCGATGGCGCCCGGCGCCACACCGACCGAGAAGATCGTGATCGCCGGGACGAGGTAGACCAGCGCCGGTAGCGTCTGCATGAGATCCAGCACCGGCTTGACGACGCGCGAGACGCTCGTCGAGCGGGCCGCCCAGATGCCGATCGGGATCGCCAGAGCCAAGGCGATGACGACCGCGACCAGCACCAGCGCGATGGTGCTCATCGCGTTGTCCCACTGGTCGAAGGCGCGGATCAGGTACAGACCGACCACGGTGAACAGCGCGAGCTTCCAGCCGCTGACCCACCAGGCCAAGGCGGCGAACGCCGCGATGACGACCAGGTAGACCGGCTTGCCGAGCACGAAGTACAGCGCGTCGTAGAAGCCGGTCAGCACCAGCTTCACGAAGTCGAACAGCCAGCCGAGGTGCTCGGTCATCCAGTCGAGGACGTCTTCGGCCCACGTGCCGACGGGGATTCGGGGGTTCAGGAAATCCATCAGGAGCCCTCCTTGGGTGCCGCGGCGGCCAGGCCGGCGGCGCTCGTCTCACGCTGGACGGGGATTGCCCCTGTGGTCAACGCGCCGGGCGCGCTCTCGAACGGCCTGCCGAGGTCGTCGACGGCGTGCATGTCGGCGTTGTCGGACATCTGGCCGAGCGATGCCAGGATCGCGATGCGGGGGATCACACCCAGCAGCCGACGCCGCTCGTCGACGACGGCCAGCGGAATGGGCGACGAGGACGCCGGCGCGAACAGCTCCGACAGCGGCGTGTCCGGCAGCACCGTGCGCAGCTGCTCGGTGCGCAGGTAGTCATCGAGCCGATCCGCCTTCGCTTTGACAGCGGTGATCGCGTCGTCGTCGCTCACGTAGCCGAGCAGGGTGCGGTCGCGAGACACCACCAGAGCGCCGGCAGACTGCGTCTTGCGCATCTGCTCCAGCGCACCGCGGGGCCCGAACGTGGAGGGCACGACGCTCACCGGCTTCTCCATCACGGAGCGCGCGGTAAGCACGCGAGTGCGATCGACGTCCTGCACGAACTGCGCGACGTAGTCGTTGGCGGGATCGGTCAGGATCTCTTCTGCAGTGCCGATCTGCACGATGCGTCCGTCGCGCATGACCGCGATGCGGTCGCCGACGTACATCGCCTCGTTGAGGTCGTGGGTGATGAACACGATGGTCTTGCCCAGGGTGCTCTGCAGCTCGATCAGCTGGTCCTGCATCTCGCGGCGGATCAGCGGGTCGAGGGCGGAGAACGCCTCGTCCATCAGCAGTACGTCGGTCTCGGCCGCGAGGGCGCGGGCCAGCCCGACGCGCTGCTGCATGCCTCCGGAGAGCTGGCTGGGCAGCTTCTCGCCCCAGCCGTCGAGCCCCACGACCGACAGCCAGTGCTCCGCGGTCGCCCTGCGCTCGGCCGCCGGCACGCCCTTCACCTCGAGCGCGTACGCCGCATTCTCGAGGACGGTGCGATGCGGCATCAGCGCGAAGTGCTGGAAGACCATCGACACCTTGTCCTGCCGGATCCTGCGCAGCTCGGAGTCGCTCGCCCTGGCCAGATCGACGCCGTCGATCTCCACCTTGCCGGCGGACGGCTTCCACAGCCCGTTCAGGGTGCGGATCAGCGTCGACTTGCCGGAGCCCGACAGGCCCATGACGACGAAGATCTCGCCCTCGTCGACATCGAAGCTGGCGTCGATGACGGCCGGCGTGCCGAGGCTCTTGACCTCGCTCGGGCTCGCGCCGTCCTGCAGCCGCCGAACGGTCTCGGTCTCTCGTCGCCCGAATATCTTGTAAACGTTCTTGGCGCTCAGTTTCGCCACTTCTCACCTCTCGCTCATGGGCACGTCCGACGCTCGTAACCCGGCCGAGGTGAGTCCGCCTCGCGGCAGACCACGACCACTGGGCTCGAGTCGTCAGGCAGCGGCGCCGGCACTCCGACGGAACCGGTCCTCGGTCGCGGGTGTGACGCGAGGACGCCGTCGAACAGGTGCTGCGGCGTACTGCATGTCGCCGCCCGGTCCCGGGCAGGCGACCTGTCGATGTAACCACCGATGGCCGCAAGTGCCGGATCGCCCGGATTTCGTAGCCGTACGGTTGGTCAATCGTTACGAAGGAGAGACGCGGCCAGTGATCTGCGCCGCGCCCTCATCCCCATCCTAGCTCGTGCAGCCGATCGTCATCGATGCCGAAGTGGTGCGCGATCTCGTGCACAACGGTGATCCGCACCTCCTCCCGCACGTCATCGGGCGTGTCGCAGATCTCCAAGATGGCGTCGCGGTAGATCCAGATCGTGTCCGGCAGGACGCCGGTGTAGTCGTCGAGGCGTTCGGTGAGGGCGATCCCTTCGTAGAGACCGAGGAGCGTCGCCTCGTCGGGGTTGCGGTCGGCGACCTGGATGACGACGTTGTCCATGCGTGCCGTCAGATCCGGCGGAATCTCGTCGAGCGCCTCGCTGACCAGCCGATCGAAGCGTCGGCGGCCCATCGCCATCATCGCGGCTACCAGGACGTGTCGCGCGGCCGTCCCTCGTCGTACCCCGCGCTGCTCTGCAGGCCCACGACCGCGCGCTCCTGGAACTCCGCGATCGATCGCGCGCCGGCGTAGGTGAACGACGACCGGACGCCGGCGATGATCGAGTCGAGCAGATCCTCCACGCCGGGGCGCAGCGGGTCGAGGTACATCCGCGAGTGGCTGATGCCTTCCTCGAACAGCGCCGACCGGGCCCGGTCGAAGGCCGACTGGTCCTTCGTCCGGTGACGCACCGCGCGGGCCGAGGCCATCCCGAAGCTCTCCTTGTACGGACGGCCGTCGGGGTCGATCACGAGATCGCCCGCCGACTCGTAGGTGCCGGCGAACCACGAACCGACCATGACGCTCGCCGCGCCGGCCGCCAGCCCGAGAGCGACGTCGCGCGGGTACTTCACGCCGCCGTCCGCCCAGACGTGCGCGCCGAGATCGCGCGCCGCCTCGGCACACTCGAGGACGGCGGAGAACTGTGGGCGACCGACGCCGGTCATCATGCGGGTGGTGCACATGGCGCCGGGACCGACGCCGACCTTGAGGATGTCCGCGCCCGCGTCGACGAGGTCGCCGACCCCCTCCGGGGAGACCACGTTCCCGGCCACGATCTGGATGTGCCGCCCGGTCCGGTTCTCCAGGTCGTCGCGGGCGTCGACCACCAGCGGGAGCGCCTCGAGCATCTTGTCCTGGTGGCCGTGCGCGGTGTCGACGACGAGCACGTCGACGCCGGCGGCGAGCAGTGCGTCGGCCTTCGCGCGCACGTCGCCGTTGATGCCGATCGCGCCGCCGACCATGAGGCGGCCGTGCGCGTCCAGGGCCGGCTGATAGATCGCCGAGCGCAGCACGCCCTTGCGGGTGAGCACGCCGGCGAGCTGGTCGCCGTCCAGCACCGGCACCAGGCCGAGGTGCCGCTCGGTCATCGTGTCGAACGCCGCACCGAGGTGGGCATCCTTGTCGACGGTCACGATGTTCGTCGTCATCACCTCGGAGACGAGCGTGAAGCGGTCGACGCCCGCGCAGTCGGTCTCGGTCACGATGCCGACCGGCTTGCCGCCGTCGAGGACGACCGCCGCGCCGTGCGCGCGCTTGCCCAGCAGAGACAGCACCGTCGCGACGGCGTCCTGCGGGGTGACGGTCACCGGAGTCTCGAAGACCGGGTGGCTCGACTTGACCTCGCCGACCATGTCGCGGACCGCATCGAGGGTGATGTCCTGCGGGAGGATCGCGATCGCGCCGCGGCGGGCGACCGTCTCGGCCATCCGGCGTCCGGCGACGGCCGTCATGTTCGCCACCGCGATCGGGATCGTGGTGCCGACGCGGTCCGGGGTCGTCAGGTCGACGTCCATGCGCGAGTACACCGACGAGCGCGACGGCACCATGAACACGTCGCTGTAGGTGAGGTCGTGCGTCGGGGTCAGGTCGTTGAGAAACTTCACCCGCACAGGGTACGTGGACGCCCGCCCTCGGGGCGGCTGTCGCCCGGCGTACGTCGATAGACTCGGAACCGTGATCGATCTTCGGGAAGTACGCGACGACCTCGAGAAGGTGCGCGCCAGCCAGCAGGCCCGCGGCCTCGACCCCGCGACCGCCGACGAGCTGCGGGACGCCGACGAGGCGCGCCGTACCGCGCTGTCGGCCTTCGAGTCGTTGCGTGCCGAGCAGAAGCAGGCCGGGCAGGCGGTCAAGAAGGCTTCGCCCGAGGAGCGGCCCGCGCTGCTGGAACGCGCCAAGGAGCTCGCCGGCGAGGTGAAGGCTGCGGAGGCGGCCGCCGCCCAGGCGGAGGTCGACCTGCGCGAGGCGCACGCCGCGGTGCACAACGTCGTGCTCGACGGTGTGCCCGCCGGCGGCGAGGACGACTTCGTCGAGCTGGAGAAGGTCGGCCAGATCCCGCGGCTCGGCTTCACGCCCAAGGACCACGACGAGATCGGCGAGGCCCTGGGGGTCTTCGACCTCGCCCGTGGCGCCAAGGTGAGCGGGTCCCGCTTCTACTTCCTGACCGGCATCGGCGCGCAGCTCGAGCTCGCGCTGGTCAACATGGCCATGGCGCAGGCCGCGTCGTACGGCTTCACGCCGATCATTGCGCCGGCGCTGGTGCGCCCCGACGCCATGGAGGGCACCGGTTTCCTCGGCGCGCACGCCGACGAGGTCTACCACCTCGAGGCCGACGACCTCTACCTCGTCGGGACGTCGGAGGTCGCGCTCGCCGGGTTCCATTCCGGGGAGATCATCGACCTGTCGGCCGGCCCGACGCGGTACGCCGGGTTCTCGTCCTGCTTCCGCCGCGAGGCCGGCTCGTACGGCAAGGACACCAAGGGCGTGTTCCGCGTCCACTGGTTCGACAAGGTCGAGATGTTCACCTACTGCAAGCCGGAGGACGCGGCGGCCGAGCACCGCAGGCTGCTGGAGTGGGAGAAGGAGTTCCTCGGCAAGCTCGAGCTGCCGTTCCGGGTGATCGACGTCGCGGCCGGCGACCTGGGCTCGTCCGCGGCCCGGAAGTTCGACTGCGAGGTCTGGTTCCCCTCCCAGCAGCGCTATCGCGAGCTGACCTCGACGTCCAACTGCACGACGTACCAGGCCCGGCGGCTCGGCATCCGCTACCGCGACGAGAACGGCAAGCCGCAGATCGCCGCCACCCTGAACGGCACCCTGTGCGCGGTCACCCGCACGATCGCCGCGCTGCTCGACGCGCACCAGCAGGCCGACGGCTCGGTCCGCATCCCGGAGGCGCTGCGCCCGTTCCTCGGCGGCATCGAAGAGATATCTGCGAAGTAATGCACCGGCACAAGAAGCCGGCGCGGGAGCCCGGCTGGCAACCCAAGCTCGTCGCGACGGATCTCGACGGCACCTACATCTGCCACGGTCACGGGCTGTCGCCCGGGCACCGGCATACCCGCGACTGGCTGGAGAGCCACGGGATACCGGTCGTTCCGGTCACCGGACGGGGTCCGCGGCTGCTCGACCTCACCCGCGCCGAGATCGGCGAGGGCGGGCTGCTGATCATGGGACAGGGCGGCATCGTGTACGACGGCCGCACACTGATCCATCGCGCCGCCATGAGCGGCGAGCTGGCGATGAGCATCCTCGACCAGGTGCGCGAGCACGTCGACGACGTGCGGATCGGCGCCGAGGACGGCGCGGACTTCTCCGAGCCGCTTCGCCTGCAGCACGGCTTCGTGTGGCCGTACTCGATGGACGAGTCGGTCAGCGTCGACGCCGACGACGTCATCGCGCCCGAGGTGCTGAAGGTCTTCGTCGAGTCGCAGACCTACCCGATCGACGATCTGGTCGCGCTGATCAAGTCGTTCGTCCCCGAGGACGTCGCCTACGTGACGCACTCGGGCATCGGCTTCGTCGAGATCTCGCCGCCGTACGTGAGCAAGGCCGCCGGCGTGAAGTACATCTGCGACCGGTTCGGCATCGCGCACGAGGACGTGCTGTGCTTCGGCGACATGCCCAACGACCTGCCGATGTTCGAGTGGTCGGGGCGGGCGGTCGCGATGGCCGACGCGCATCCCGACGTCCTCGCCGCGGCCGACGACGTCGCGCCGGCCGCCTGCGACCACGGCATCTCCCGATACATCGCCCAGCTGTTCCCCGGCTATCGGCCCGCGCTGCCGGCCGGACCGCCGCCGGTCCTGCATCGCCTCGATCGGGGCGCGTCGTGAGCCGGCCGGCGCTCATCATCAGCGACATCGACGGAACGATCGCCGACCGCGGTCGGGTCTCCGATCGCACCTGGGCCGCGATCCAGGCCGTCCGCGCCGCAGGAATCCGGTTCGCCGTCGCCACCGGGCGCGCGGCCGGGCTGCTGGCGCCGGTGCTCGAGCACGGCTACGACGGCATCGCGATCTGCGACAACGGCGCGCTCACCTACGACGCCGGCAACGACCAGGTGCTGGCCTGCGAGCTGATCGAGGCGATGGTCGTCGGCGAGATGGCCAGCGAGATCGCCGCGCAGTACCCCGACCTGCACCTCGGGCTGTCGCGGATCACGCCGAACCCGAGGGCCATGTACTCGGAGCCGCGGCAGGTCGAGGTGTTCGACTTCGGGCAGCAGGCGCTGCACCTGGACGAGTTCGGGATGTTCCCGGCCGCGAAGATCTGGGCGGTGAACCGCGAGCTGAGCAGCAGTGAGATCGGTGCGCGGCTCGCGGAGATCGCCGAGGGGCGCGTCGAGGTCGCCTGGTCGAGCGAAGGCAGTGGGCTGGTCGAGATGACCGCGCTCGGCGTGACGAAGGCCAGCGCCTGCGCCGCGCTGGCGCACCGCTGGGGCGTCCCCGCCCAGGACGTCGTGTGCATGGGCGACATGACCAACGACCTCGAGATGCTCGAGTGGGCCGGCACCGCCGTCGTCCCGGCCAACGGCAACGACGCGGCCAAGGCCCGCGCCGACGTGCTGATCGGGCACATAGAGGAGGACGGCACCGCCGCCTACCTCGAGTCGCTCATCAAGTAGCCGCGCCCGGGTCGGGACCGCGCCCGGGTAGTGGGGCCGGGCACAGAGGTGGGACTGGTCGGTCCGACGTCCGAACCGCCCTCCGATGGCTGAGCACAGGTCCGATGTAAGGCTGCGGAGCGGTGCCCCGACCTATAGGTACTGGCCGGAGCCGTGCCCGTCCGCGTCGGGACGGCCGGGTCCCTGCGGCGGGATCGCCATCCCCGCCGGGAGCGCGGCCGGTCCGCCGCCGCCGCGCATCTGCTCGAGGGCCACGCGCGAGGCCATCTGCTGCGCGAAGAGCGCGGTCTGGATCCCGTGGAAGAGCCCCTCGAGCCAGCCGACGAGCTGGGCCTGGGCGATCCGCAGCTCGGCGTCCGTCGGCGTGGTCTCGTCGGTGAACGGCAGCGAGAGCCGGTTGAGCTCCTCCTGGAGCTCCGGCGCGAGTCCGTCCTCGAGCTCGCTGATGGAGCGCTGGTAGATCTCCTTCAGCCGCTGCCGGGAGGCGTCGTCGAGCGGTGCGTTGCGCACCTCCTCCAGCAGCTGCTTGACCATGGTGCCGATGCGCATCACCTTGGCGGGCTGCTCGACCATGTCGGTGACCGACTTGTGGCCGTTCTCCTCGTCGGACTCGTCGGCCGCGATCTCCGCCTGCCCCAACGGCTGGCCGTCCGGACCGACCACGACCACGCGCCGCGTGTGCGGTACCCCGTCGGCCCGCTCGCGACCGGCCTGCGCGTGCTCCGCGGCGCCGTTCTGCTCGGGGCGGTTGCTGTCTTCGAACTGGGTCTCGTCAGGCATGTCGCCGGGTCGCCAATCTGTAGCGGTTCTAGTTCGTCAGAAGGATCTTGCCGATGTGCTGGGAGGACTCGATGCGTTCGTGTGCCACCGGTGCCTGGCTCATCGGCACCGTGCTGTCGATGATCGGCTTGACCTCGCCGCTGCTGATCATCGGCCACACATCCTCCAGCACCCCGGCCACGACGGCCGCCTTGCCGTGCGGCCCGTGCACCGGCCGGCCCCGCAGACCCGTGGCCGTGTAGGTGACCCGCTTGCCGAGCATCTTGGCGATCTTCAGCTCCGCGGTGTTGCCACCCTGCATGCCGATGGTCACGATCCGGCCGTCCGGCGCGACCGCGTCGATGTTGCGATCCAGGTACTTCGCGCCCATGTTGTCCAGAATGACGTCGACGCCGCGACCGTCGGTCAGCTCGCGCGACCGCTCGACGAAGTCCTCGGTCCTGTAGTTGATCGTCTGTGCGCCGAGCTGCCGGCAGTAGGCCGCCTTCTCGGGCGAGCCGACGGTCACGATGACCGGGTTGCCCTTGGCGACGGCGATCTGGATCGCCATCGTGCCGATGCCCGAGGACCCGCCGTGCACCAGAAGGGTCTCGCCCTCCTGTAGGCGGGACGTCGAGAACGGGGCCCACAGGTTGGACCAGACCGTGCAGGCGACCTCGGTCAGCCCCGCGGCGTCCACCAGGCCGACACCGTGCGGGATGGGCAGCAGCTGGACGGCCGGCACGTTCACCTGCTCGGCGTATCCGCCGCCGGCCAGCAGCGCGCAGACCTCGTCGCCCGGCTGCCATTCGGTGACCTCGCCGCCCACCTCGGTGATCGTGCCCGAGACCTCCAGCCCGATGATGTCGGTGATGCCCTTCGGCGGCGGGTAGTGCCCCATCCGCTGCATCACGTCGGCGCGGTTGACGCCGGCCGCCGCGATCCGCACGACGACCTCGTCGGGAGCGCACACCGGGTCCGGAGCGTCGTCCCAGGTCAGCGCCTCGGGACCGCCTGGCTCATGCACCACGATTGCCTTCATGAAAACCACCCTAGTCGCGGGCCGGTCGTCGTCTTCGGCGGCTCCGGGCGCACAGCGTCCGGCCGACCGGCCCGGGAGGGCACCGCCCGGGCCGGCCTGCGCACCGCTACGACGCGTTACTGGCCGAGCATCTTCTTCATCTGCGCGATCTCCTTCTCCTGGCCGCCGATGATGTCGTCGGCCATGGACAGCGCGGCGGGGTACTGGCCGCCCGACTTCTGCGCCTTCGCCATGTCGATCGCGCCCTCGTGGTGCTCGATCATCATCTCCAGCCACAGCTGCTCGAAAGCGGGGCCGGCGGCGGCGTCCAGCTGGCCCATCTGCTCGTCGGTCATCATCCCGCCCATGCCGGCGTGGCCCGCGTGGTCGCCCATCGCCGATCCGGACGACGGGACGTTCTCGTCCCAGGCCTTCAGCCAGCCGGTCATCTTGTCGATCTCGGGCTGCTGGGCGGTCTTGATGTTCTTCGCCAGCTGCGCGAGCTCGGTGCCGGCTCCGCGGTCCTCGACCATCTCGGCCATCTCGACCGCCTGCTGGTGGTGCGGGATCATCATCACCGCGAACATGACGTCCTGCTGGTTGTGGTCGCCGCTGCGTGACGCGGAGCTGTCGGCCGAGCCGCAGGCCGCGGTGGCGAGCAGGGCGATGAGGGCGGCCACGGCCGCCAGGTACTTCTTCATGGGGTTCTCTCCTGAGTGTGTGCGTGCCGAACGGGTGCGAGTCACGCACCGCTCAGGTCAGGCTCACGCTCAGGCGGGTCAGCAGGTCGGCGCCGTACGGCGGAGGGCGCGCGGACGGCGAGCCGCGGAGGCGGCAAGCGCCGCGGCGCGCGTCGAACCACGCCGGTGTCGCGATGAGCAGCCACGCCGTCGCCCAGCAGACCAGCGCGACGAGGATCGCGAGGCACAGATGCAGCAGGTGGGCGCCATGATCGTGGTCCTGCGGCATCCCCGACGCGTCGGTCGCCGCCGGACCCGGGGCCGGTAGCGCCGCGGCGGCCGCTGCATGAGGCGAGGGGTGCGCCGCTGCAGGATGCGACGGGTCCGCCGCCGCGGCAGACGACGGGTGCGCCGCCGCGGGAGACGCGAACACCGGCCCGTGCATCGAGAACAGGGCGAGCGCGGCCGCGACCAGCAGCAGCCGCAGCAGAGACCTGCGCTCGGAGCTCACGTTGCCCATGCTACGAGCGCTGCGCGGACGGCGCCCGAGGGCTAGCCGCGAGAGCGCAGGTCCTTGCGGAGGATCTTGCCGGATGACGACTTGGGCACCTCGTCGACGAACTCGACGTGCCTGATCTTCTTGTGCGGCGCGACGATGCCGGCGATCCAGGTCTTGATCTCGTCCTCGGTGATGGTTGCGCCCGGGCGCCGTACGACGAACGCCTTGGGCGCCTCGCCGCCTTCCTCGTCGGGCACGCCGATGACGGCGCTGTCGGTGATGTCGTCGTGGGTCAGCAGCACGGCCTCGAGCTCGGCCGGCGCGACCTGGTAGCCCTTGTACTTGATGAGCTCCTTGAGCCGGTCGGTGATCACGTAGACGCCGTTCTGGGGGTCGTACGACGCGATGTCGCCGGTGCGCAGCCACCCGCCGTCCACGATGGTCTCGGCGGTGGCGGCCTCGTTGTTCAAGTAGCCGACCATCACGTTCGGGCCCTTGATCCACAGCTCGCCCTCGGCGCCCTGCTCGGCGTCCTTGCCGGTCTCGACGTCCACGAGGCGGCACTGGATGTTGGGCAGCGAGACGCCCACTGAGCCGCGCGGCAGCTCGCCGGCGAGCGCGTCGGGCACGGTGTGCGAGACCGGCGACAGCTCGGTCATGCCGAAGCCCTGCATGACCGGCACACCGAGCCGCGCCTCGACGGCGAGCGCGAGCGCCTCATCCAGCGGTGCGGCACCGGAGGTGATCGACCGCAGCGACGACAGGTCGTAGCGATCGACGACCGGGTGCTTGGCCAGCGCCACCAGGATCGGCGGGGCGACGTACACCTTCGTGACCTTGTGGTCCTGGATCGCCTGCAGGAAGCCCTCGAGGTCGAAGCGTGGCATCGTCACGACCTCGGCGCCCTGGGCCAGCGTGAGGTTCATCAGGACGGTCAGGCCGTAGATGTGGAAGAACGGCAGCACCGCGAGCACGACGGCGTCCTCGCCCATGGCGCTCATCATCACCTCGCACTGCGCCACGTTCGCGACGAGGTTCTCGTGCGTCAGCATGACGCCCTTCGGCAGCCCGGTCGTGCCCGAGGAGTACGGCAGGACGGCGAGATCGACCGAGGGGTCGATCTCCACGGTGGGCAGCGGAGCGGTGCTGCTGAGGATCGTCTGCAGGTCCGGATAGTCCTCCGCGCCGTCCAGCACGACGATGCGGTCCACCGGCTGCAGCGCGTGGGCGGCCTTGGCGCGGTCCAGGAACGCGGCGATCGTGACGATCGCCCGGGCGCCGGAGTCCTTCAGCTGGTGGGCGATCTCCTCGGGCGTGTACAGCGAGTTGGCGGTGGTCGCGACGCAGCCGGCCATCGTGACGCCGTGGAACAGCACCGGGTACCAGATCGTGTTGGGCGCCCACAGCATCACGCGGTCACCCTTGACGAAGCCCTCTTCGGCCAGCCACGCGGCGACGCGCTCGGCGTGCGCCTTGAGCTGGCCGTAGGTCAGCTTGTCGCCCGACGTCGCATCGACGAGCGCCACCTTGTCCGGAATCGAGGCCGCCTTGCGAAGCGCCATCTCGGCGACGGTGCAGTAGGGAATCTCGATGTCCGGGTAGGTCGACTTGTACACCACGGTGAGCACCTCGATCGATCGGGAAAAGTGCCCTCGATGTTAGGTGGCCGGAGATCCGGCGGGGTCGGTGCCCCCGCGACCCTACGACCAGAGCACCGCCTGGGTGCAGCGGAACAGCGCGAGCTTGCGCCCGGTGTCGACGTGCGTGACCACGGCGTCCCACACCTGCGTGGTGCGCCCGGCATGGATGGCGGTCGCGACCACCTCGACGGTCCCCTCGCGGGCGGTGGAGAGGTGGTTGCTCTTCAGCTCGATGGTGGTGAAGCCCGTCGCGCCGTCGGGCAGGACGCCGCGGGCGCCCATGCCGCAGGCCGTGTCGGCGAGCGTCACGACGGACCCGGCGTGCAGGTAGCCGTTGGGTGCGAGGTGGTGCGGCTCGATCGTGAAATGGGCGACGGCGCGGCCCTTGGTGCTCTCGGTCGCCTGGTAGCCGATGTGGCCGGGGAAGCGGCCCTGCGACTTGGCGTTGAACTCTGCGGCGGACATGACTGGCATGCCGGTCAGGCTATGCAACGGGGTGAACGCCGGATCCGCCGGGCGAGCATTCGGGCGACCGCGGAGCCGATCGGTCGTCCGATGCGTCGGTTCATCCCGAGAGGCCGCCGCGCGCTACCCGGCTTCTCAACCTCCTCAAAGGCTAGGATGACCTGCGTTAAGCCCGGCTCGGCGCCTTCAGGGACCGGGCGAGACCCCACAACGAAAGAAGACCTCACGCATGCGTATGAAGAAGCTCGCCGCCGCTGTGCTGTGCTGCGCCCCCGCCTCGCGTTGACCGGATGCAGCAAGCCCAGCGAGTCCGAGGTGCATGATGCCGTGGTGAAGATCATGACCAAGCAGGGGGCGACGACGGAGCAGGCTCAGGCCTACGCCGACTGCGCCGCGCCGGAGATGGTCGACAAGATCTCGCGCACCGGCCTGAACAACCTGGTCGACGACGGCAAGGACGCCAAGGGCAGCGACGACGACGTCGACGAGATGAAAGCCATCGACAAGAAGTGCACCGACGAGGTCCTCGGCAAGTAGCCGATCGGGCGGGGATCCGCTGCCCGGCACCACTCGAACGCGACGATGCCCCGCGGTTGCCGCGGGGCATCGTCGCGTTCGGGACCGGTGCGGCGGCGCTGCCGTCGCGTGCGAAACTGGAGCGGCACGCCTGGAGGGTTCGCATAGTGGCCGAGTGCACGCGCCTTGAAAGCGCGCAGGGGGAGACTCCTCAAGGGTTCAAATCCCTTACCCTCCGCCACCACGCATCTGCGGTGGATCAGTGCACGCTATCGGCGCGATAGCGTGCACGCATCCACCGCAGATTCGCGTGAAGGAGCCGACTTGGACGTGCGGGGCTACCGGCGTGAGGTCTGGTTGGTGCTCGGCCTCTCCCTCGGCCAGTCGGCCGTCTACTCGATCGTCAGCATCGTCGCCAAGCTGACCGAGTCGACGCCGCTGTCCCAGCAGACGACCACGCTGAACGAGTCCCGGTCCGTGCGCCCGTTGCTCGACCTCACCTACCAGCTGCTGGGCATCGGGTTCGCGCTCGTCCCGGTCGCGCTCGCGCTCTATCTCCTCTCCCGCGACGGCGGCGCGGTACCGGCGCGCGAGCGTCTGGGCCTCGACGTCCCCGACGGACGGCGCGCCGCCGCGGACGCCGGATGGGGCGCGGCGCTCGCGGCGCTGATCGGGATCCCGGGTCTCGGCTTCTACTTCCTCGCCCAGCACCTCGGGGTCAACACGACCGTCGCGCCGAGCGGGCTGTCGGCGTACTGGTGGACCGTCCCGGTGCTCGTGCTCAGCGCGCTGCAGAATGCCGTGCTCGAGGAGGTCGTCGTGGTCGGGTTCCTGATGACCCGGCTGCGGCAGGTCGGCTGGCCCCTCGGGTGGGTGATCGCGGCCTCCGCGCTGCTGCGCGGGTCGTACCACCTGTACCAGGGATTCGGTGGGTTCCTCGGCAACTGCGTCATGGGTGCGGTGTTCGCCTGGTGGTTCCACAAGCGCGGCAGGGTGCTGCCGCTCGTGGCGGCCCACTGGCTGCTCGACATCTGCGCATTCGTGGGATACCAGCTGCTCCGCTGAGCCGCCCGACCCCGCCGGTCCGCTTTGCGACCCTCGACCGGCGCACTGTACTCTTGAGCGTCGCGGACGTCCTCGGATGTCGGCGTGGAGGATTCGCCTAGTCCGGTCTATGGCGCCGCACTGCTAATGCGGTTGGGGCTACTCGTCCCTCGCGGGTTCAAATCCCGCATCCTCCGCCGCAGTTGCCTGTGTGCACTTCGCCACCACCGGCTCGGTGGGTGCGCCGAGTGTGTCATACTGGGTAACGCACTTCGCGAGAAATCGCGGATGCGCTCATAGCTCAGCTGGATAGAGCGTCGGTCTACGGAACCGAAGGTCAGGGGTTCGAATCCCTTTGAGCGCGCAGCGACAGAAGGGCCTCGTGACTCGGTCACGAGGCCCTTCTGCTGTCTCGGGGAGGGTGCGGCGTCAGACGACGCCGGGGCCCGGCTCCGGCCGGCCCGCGCGATCGGCGTGCCCGGCGACGAGGTCGTCCCGCGTCCCGGGGGTCCGGTCGAGCGGGTCGCCGTCGGGGCGGCCGTCGACGTTCAGCTCGCCCTCGTAGCCGACGGGATCCTGTCCGAAGACCAGGTTGTAGACCAGCGCCCCCACGACGCCGCCGATGGCGGGCGCCACCAGGAACAACCAGAGCTGGCCGAGGGACCCGCCGCCGGCGAGCACCGCGGATCCCAGGGAGCGGGCCGGGTTGACCGACGCCCCGTCGACCGGAATCCCGACGAGGTAGCAGACGGTCATGGTCACGCCGATCGCCAGACCGGCGAGCGCCGCCGTCCCGATCCGGTCGGTCGCGGCCAGCACCACGAACACCAGCAGGAAGGTCAACGCGACCTCGGTGCCGAACGCCGAGGACATGCTGAAGCCCTCGGGGCTGTGCGTGCCCCACCCGTTCGCGGCCAGACCGTCGGCCGCTCGGCTGTACGACGGGTTGCCCTGCGCGATCCCGAAGATCACCGCCGCGCCGGCGATCGCGCCGAGCAGCTGCGCGATCACGTACGCGACGGCGTCCAGCAGCGCGATCTTGCCGGTGACCAGCAGGCCGAGGGTCACGGCCGGGTTGACGTGGCAGCCGGAGATCGGGCCGATCGCGTAGACCAGGAAGATCAGCGTCAGCCCGAAGCCCAGCGCGACGCCGACGGGACCGACGTTGTGGCCGGCGAGCACCGCGGTGCCGACACCGCCGATCATCAGGACGGCGGTTCCGATGAACTCGGCGACGTAGCTGCGGACGGCGTTCATGGCGATCCTTTCGGATGGAGAGTGGCTAGATGCCGCCGGAGAAGGTGTCGCACTGGCCGAGCTCGCCGGTGTCGATGCCCTTCTTGAACCAGTTGTAGCGCTGCTTCGAGGTGCCGTGGGTGAACGATTCCGGATTGACCTGGCCCTGCGTCTGCTGCTGGATGTGGTCGTCGCCGATCTTCGTCGCGGCGTCCAGCCCGGACTGGATGTCCTGGTCGCTGATCGACTTGATGATCTTCACGCCGGAGGAGTCCGTCGTCCCGGTGGCGTGGTTGGCCCAGACGCCGGCGAGGCAGTCGGCCATCAGCTCGATGCGGACGGCGCCCGAGCTCGGGCCGGACTGGTCCATCTGCTGACCCTGCTGCAGGATCCCGAGGATGTTCTGGATGTGGTGGCCGTACTCGTGCGCCACGACGTACGCCTGCACGAACTCCGTATTGGTCGCACCCAGCTGCTGCAGCTCGTTGGAGAAGAACGACATGTCGATGTACGCCTTCTCGTCGTTCGGGCAGTAGAAGGGTCCGACCGCGGACGTCGCCTGCCCGCAGCCGGTCTGCGTGCCCTGGGTGTAGAGCTGGGTCACGGCGGTGCGGTACTGCACCTTCTGCGGCGTGGCCTGCGGCAGGTACTGCGTCCAGAACGCGTTGACGCTGTTGATGATCAGCGCGAGCCGGCAGTCGTCACGCTTGAGGAAGTTCGGGTCGGTGTTGCACGACTGGATGTCGGCTCCGGTGTCGCCCGCGCTGAGGTTCTGCGTGGACACGCCGTTGCCACCCTGGGGGTCGAACCCGCCGCCGGTGCCGCCGCTGCCGCTGGTGAAGAACTGGATCGCGAGGAAGATGATGATGCCGACGACGCCCAGGCAGCCCATGTTGCCCCCGGCGCCGGTCGGCAGCGGGATTCCGCCCGGCAGCCCGAAGCCGCCTCCGCCGCCTCCACCGCCGCGGCCGCGGGCGTCCTCGATCTGCGAGGTATCGACGCGGGCGTCGCTGTTGAATTCCATGCTGCCTCACTTGTCGGTCGGCGTGCGGATCGCCGCGCGGCAGTGCGGCGGGTCGAACCTTGCGGTTCAGGCTAGTGCAGTGACCGCGCCGTCCTCATGCGAAACGATGAAACCGCCGGCGGCCCCGACCTCCCGCAGCCGCTGCCGCGCGCCGGGATCGCCGAGGGGGATCCTGACCGGGGTCGTGGACGCGGAGCCGTCGCGACGAGCCTGCCACTGCCGGCGGTGCTCGTAGCCGCGCGCGACCAGGTCGGCGACCGACCCGTCGCGGACGGCGACGGTGGCCTGCTCGAGCTGATCGAGGAAGCTCTCGAGCACCTCGGTGAGCATCCGGCGGTTGCCGTTGAGCATCGCGGCGACCAGCTCGGGCCGGGTGCCCGCCACCCGCGTCGCGTCGCGGTAGGAACCTGCGGCCAGCGCGCCGGCCAGCCCGCGCGGCTCCACGTTTGCCGCGAGCACCTCGGCGAGCACGTGCGGCAGGTGGCTGATCCAGGCCGCGGCGTGGTCGTGCCATTCCGCGTCCGTGGGTACGACGCGGCCGCCCGCGCCGAGCGCGAGGCGGCAGACCTGCACCCAGCGGTCCAGGTCGGTGTCGTCCTCCAGGGCGACCACCCAGGTCGCCTCGCGCAGCAGGTCGGCGCCGGCCGCGGCGAATCCCGACTCGGTGGTGCCGGCCATCGGGTGGGCGCCGACGTACCGGTCGGCAAGGCCCGCCGCGCGGGCCGCCTCCAGCACGGCGGACTTGACCGACACCACGTCGGTGATGGTGACCTGATCATCGGTCAGCAAGGCGAGCACCGGCATCAGCGCGACGGCGTCCTCGAGCGGGGTGGCGACCACGACGAGCGACCCGTCCGGGAGCGCGGCGAGCATGCCCTCGAGCCCCGGGAACGGCCGGATGTCGTGCACGCCCGCCGCTTCCAGTGTCTCGGCCGAGGTGTCGTGCGCCCACACCTCGCTCCCGGCCGCGCGCAACCGCAGCGCCAGCGAGCCGCCGATGAGGCCGAGGCCGATGATCGCGACAGGGGGAGCGGTGGGCATGCGCACAGCCTATCCAGCGGCCGTCCGACCGTAGGCTGGTCGCATGCCCACGCCGTACGACGCCCCGATGCGGCTCGCGATCGACGAGGCGCGGTCGGCGCCGGCGCACGACGACGTGCCGATCGGCGCCGTCGTCCTCGGGCCGGACGGCGCCGTCGCGGGCGTCGGGCACAACACCCGGGAACGCGATCAGGACCCCACCGGGCACGCGGAGCTCACCGCCCTGCGGGGGGCCGCTCGGGCGGCCGGTGCCTGGCGGCTGACCGGTCACACCCTGGTCGTCACTATCGAGCCGTGCACGATGTGCGCGGGGGCGGCGGTGCTGGCTCGGGTGGACCGGATCGTGTTCGGCGCCCTCGAGCCGAAGACCGGTGCCGTCGTGTCGCTGTGGGACGTCGTGCGCGACCCCCGGCTCAACCACCGACCCGAGGTGCGCGGCCCGTGGGACCTCTCGCCCGACGTGGCCGCCGCTGCCGCCGGCCTCCTGGTCGACTTCTTCGCGGTCCGCCGCGGCGACCCGGGCTAGGCGCTGCCGCCGGTCGGGGTCGTGCGTGACCGGCGCACCCGATGCCGTACCCTGGTGCGCGGTGGCGTGTCCGAGCGGCCGAAGGAGCACGACTCGAAATCGTGTGAGGCAACCCCTCCGTGGGTTCAAATCCCACCGCCACCGCCAAGGATGAGGCGGTCCCCTGCGTGCACGGGGGCCGCCTCGTCGCCTTTCCGAGGCTGTGCGCATTCCGCACCTTCCGCGGGACGCCCGCCTGTCGGTACGCTGAACGCAATCTTCACACGATTCATACGGAGGGGGCCGCAGTGCCGCCGCTCGCGCTCGACATCCGCAGCATGGGGATCGACGTCCCCGTGCTGTTGTGGATCGGCGCGGCGCTGCTGGTCCTGGGACTGTTCTTCGCACTGGCCGGACGTCGGCCGGCCCACCGCCGGCGACCGCCGAGGAAGCCAGGCGACGCCTCCCGCGCGCGCACGGACTCGACCTTCACGGACGACGTGTAGCGCCGGCTGCCTGTGCCGCGGTCCGCTCGCGCGACGAGCGAGGCGCGGGCGGCTGGGATACGTTCGACGCAGGTCGGCACTCCGCCGTCCTGTCGCCGATCTAGGAGGAGTCATGGGACTCGTTCGCGCCCTCGCCCGACCGATGCTCGCTGCGCCGTTCGTCATGGGCGGCATCAACCAGCTGACGAAGCCCGCCGAGCTGGGGGCGCTCGCGCGCCCGTTCATCTCCAGGATCGCCGAGCCGGCCGGGCTGCCGAACGACCCCGAGCTGCTCGTGAAGGCCAACGGCGCGCTGATGATCACCGCGGGAGCGGGCCTGGCCACCGGAGTCCTGCGCAAGCCGTCGGCCGCCGCGCTGGCCGCGTCCCTGGTGCCGACCACCCTCGCCGCGCACTCCTTCTGGGAGATGCCGGACGAGAAGGAGAAGGCCGTGCACCGCAACGGCTTCTTCAACAACCTCGGGCTGCTCGGCGGCCTGATCCTGACGATCGTCGACACGGAGGGCAAGCCGGGACTGCTGTACCGCGCCCGGATGGCGAAGCGGGGCGCGGGGCACTCTGCGAAGGCGGCCAGGCGCGAGGCGAAGCACGCCGCGCGTGCCGCGCGTCGCGAGGCGAAGATCGCGCTGCTGAGCGCGAAGGACGCCGTCTCCTAGCGGCGCTCGTCCGCCTACGAGCCGATGGGGTGCGCGGGCAGCTCGACGGTCTCGGCCAGGTCGACGATCGTGATCTCCTGCTCCTGCGGCACGGTCACCCACCGGCCGGTGGACGTCATGAACCGCACGTGCGGCACCGGCCGCTCGTGGATGGCCGCCTCCGGATCGGCGACCGGCTCGGCCGGCGACTCGATGCGGATCGCACGGTTGGTGCCGTCGTTGAGGGTCATCATCCAGGACCCGGGCTGCGCCTCGGCGGCCCGCACGCGGCGGGGATGCACCGCGTCGATCTGCCGCTTGAATCGGCTCCAGACGAGCTTGGCCAGGGTGTGCCCGACGATCGCACCCACGGTCGAGCCGAGGGCGATGCCGACCACGAGCTTCCAGAACGGCAGGCTGTCGTCGGTGATCACGAGCAGCAGCGCGGTCACCATCGCACCCAGCAGCCAGCCCACGTAACGACCGAAGCCACCGGCGTCCATCAGGTGGATCTGGGTCGTCTTCCAGGTGGGTCGCACGCGGACGTACCCGTCACGGCCCACCGCCGAGGCATTGCGGAACGACTCCTGCTTCCTGGTGGCGTTCATCGGGTCCCCCGGGCTGACGGCTGGTGGCTTCACTCCGATTTTAGGCCGATACCGCCACCGGCCGAGGAGATGCCGGTCACCGGAGAGACCGCTGCGCGCACGGTGATCACCGCCCCGTTGGGCACCACGTCCCACTCCACCTCGCGGTGGCTGCAGCCGGCGAGGACGGCGCGCGCCACGCGCAGCGTGTCGCCGTGCGTCACCAGGATGAGGTGCCCCGGCGCGTGCGGCAGCAATCGCTCGAGCAGCCCGCTGAGCCGGTGATGGACGTCGGCGAGGGACTCGCCGCCGCCGTGGCGGATCTCGCTGATGTGCAGATGGTCGGGGACCGGCTCGGCGACGAGCTCACTGGTCAGCCGCCCCTGGAGGGATCCGAGGTGCTGCTCGCGCAGGCCCGCGTCGGGCACCGCGGTGATGCCGAGCCGGGCGGCGATGACCTCCGCCGTTTGGCGAGCGCGCAGCAGGTCGCTGGTGACCAGCTGCGCCGCCGCTCCGCCGACCAGGGCGTCGAGCGTCGCTGCCGCACGGGCGGCGTCCGCGCGGCCGGCCTCGGTGAGCGGCGGGTGGGCGGTCTGCCCCTGGAGGCGTCGCTCGACGTTCCAGGTCGACTGCCCGTGGCGGACGAGGTGGATGTCGACGTCGTGCACGCGGTCCACGGTAACCGCCCGCGTAGACTCCTTCGGCGTGGCAGGGCTGTTGATCGCGGGGACGAGCTCGGACGCCGGCAAGTCGCTGATCACTGCGGCGCTCTGCCGGGCGTTCGCGCGCTCGGGGCTGTCCGTCGCCCCGTTCAAGGCGCAGAACATGTCGAACAACTCGATGGTCTGTCGCGACGGGTCCGAGATCGGACGCGCTCAGTACCTGCAGGCGCAGGCGGCCGGCGTGCAGCCCGCGAGCGTCCACAACCCGGTGCTGCTCAAGCCGGGCTCGGATCGGCGCGCGTTCGTCGTCCTGCGCGGGCAGCCGGCCGGCGAGCTCCGTGCCGGCGAGTACGCGACCGGCCGGACGCACCTGGCCGACGCGGCGTTCGAGGCCTACGCGGAGCTGCGCTCGAGCCATGACCTGGTCGTGGCCGAAGGTGCCGGATCACCCGCAGAGATCAACTTGCGCGCCGGGGACTACGTCAACATGGGTCTCGCGCGACGGTTCGGCCTGCCGGTGGTCCTGGTCGGCGACATCGACCGCGGCGGCGTGCTCGCGGCCCTCTATGGCACCTGGGCGCTGCTCGACGAGGACGACCGCCGGCTGCTGTCGGCGTTCGTGATCAACAAGTTCCGGGGCGACGAGTCGGTCCTGCGCCCGGGCCTCGACGAGATCGCTCGACGTACCTCGATCCCCTGTGCCGGAGTCGTTCCGTGGCTCGACGAGGTGTGGATCGACTCCGAGGATGCGCTGTCGACCGGGCGGTGGGGACGCATCCAGGAGGACGGCGCGCTGCGGGTCGCGGTGGTACGTCTACCGCGCACCTCGAACGCCACCGACGTCGACGCGCTCGCCGCCGAACCCGGTGTGCGCGTCGTCGTGACCGTCGACCCGGAGGTGTGCGCGGAGGCCGATCTGCTGGTCATCCCGGGGTCGAGGGCGACGGTCAGTGACCTGCAATGGCTGCGTGACAAGGGAATCGCGGACGTCGTACGCAACCGCGCAGCCGTTGGCCAGCCGGTGCTGGGCATCTGCGGCGGCTACCAGATGATGGTCGAGACGATCGACGACACCCACGAGAGCCGCGTGGGCGTCGTCCCGGCGCTCGGCGTGCTGCCGGGATCGGTGACGTTCTCGGCAGACAAGACGCTCGGTCGTCCTTCGGGCACCTGGCGCGACGAGCAGGTCGAGGGGTACGAGATCCACCACGGCGTCGTCGACGACGACGGCTCGTTCCCCGGCGGCGCCGCCCGCGGCTCGACGTACGGCACCATCTGGCACGGGATCCTCGAGTGCGACGGGTTCCGCCGCGCATGGTTGCAGGAGGTGGCCGCCGCGAGCGGGTCGCCGTGGACGCCGTCCGCCGACGCCGAGCCGTTCACCGTCCGACGTGAGCGGATGCTGGACACGCTCGCGGACGAGGTGAGCCGGCACGTCGATCTCGAGCTCCTGCTGCGGCTGGCGAAGGAATCCGGATGACGCGCAAGATCCGCATCATCGGCGTCGGGCTCGGCGCACCCCGGCACGTGACCGGCGAGGCCGTCGAGGCGATGAACGAGGTCGACGTGTTCCTGGTGCCCGACAAGGGCGAGCGCAAGTCCGAGCTGCTGGACCTGCGGCGGGCGCTGTGCGCCGAGCTCATCGAGAACGACCGGTGGCAGCTGCGGACGATCGCCGATCCCGAGCGCGGCCCGGACTCGGAGCGCGATGCGAGGCAGTACCGCGAGGGCGTCGCCGCCTGGCACGCGGCGCGGGTGTCGGCGTACGTCGACGTGATCAAGGCGCTGCCGCCCGGCGCGACCGTCGGGTTCCTCGTCTGGGGTGACCCGGCGTTCTACGACAGCACGATCCGGATGGTCGACCGGATCGCCGAGCGCATCGACGTCGAGATGCGCGTCATCGCCGGCATCTCGGCGATCCAGGTTCTGGCGGCCGAGCATCGGATACCGCTGAACGCGATCGGCGGCCCGGTGCACATCACCACCGGTCGGGCGCTGATCGAGCAGTGGCGGCGCGACCTCGGGACCGTGGTGGTCATGCTGGACGGCCATCTGCGCTGCCGCGAGCTGGTGGCCGAGCATCCCGATCTGCAGATCTACTGGGGCGCCTGCGTGGGGATGCCGCAGCAGGCGCTCGTCGCCGGCCGCCTCGGCGACGTCATCGACGAGATCACACGGGTACGCCGCCGGGTGCGCGACGACCTCGGTTGGGTGATGGACGTCTACGCCCTCGTCCCGCCCGAGTAGAGCAGCTTCTCGTAGTGCTCCGCCGAATAGTACGCATCGACCTCGGTCGGATCGTCGCCGCGGCGCCACAGCAGCTTCGCCAGCTCGGCATACGACGGGACCGCGTCCGGGTCCCACGTCTGCGGCTTCCATGTCTTCGACCTCATGAATGCCTTCGGGCAGTGGAAGAACACTTCTTCGACACGCATCATCAGCGCGAGCGGAGGACGGTGACCGCGAATCTCCAGATCATCGAAGAAGTCGCCGTTGGTGACGATGCGCACCTCACCGTTCACCCGTAGGGTGTCGGGCCGGCCCGGTATGACGAACAGCAACCCGGCGTACGGGTTCTCCAGGATGTTGTGGAAGCCATCCATGCGGTTGTTGCCGCCACGCTCGGGGACGACGAGGGTCGTGGGGTCCAGCACCTTGACGAACCCCGGCGGGTCGCCCTTGGGCGAGCTGTCGCAGCGTCCGTCGGACGTCGAGGTCGACACGATCACGAGCGGCGACGCGCCGATGAACGCCACGTGCACGCCGTCGAGCCGATCGAGCACCTTGTCGCGCACCGCGGGATCCGGGACGCCGTAGGTCTCGAGGGTCTGCCGGTCCTCGACGAGGGGGAGGTCGTCCCAGGGTTTGGCCATGCGCTCAAACGTACTACGGCAGCGCCGGAGCTATGCCGCCACGGTGAGGACGACGAGGGCGACGGACAGCGCGATCTCGATGCCGGCGCCGAGGACGTCGCCGGTGATGCCGCCGATCTGCCGCCGCGCCATGGCGACGAGGCATCCGGTCGCCGCGATCATCGCCAGCACGCCGGCAGCGCCCCACCACCAGGGCAGCCCTGCGGCCGCGGCCGCGGCCGACAGCACGCCTCCCCAGACGACCCCGCCGGCCAGCGCCGCGGGAAGCGGCACGCTCGCGGCGACGACCGCGCCCAGGCCCGAGCCGCGCGCGGCCGGTACCGAGCGCAGGCACAGCACGGTCGCGGCGTACCGCGACACGCAGACCGCCACCCCGACCAGCAACGGCGCCCACGGGACGGTCGCGAGAGCGGCGACGGATCCCGCCTGCACCAGCAGCGAGAGCACCATGGCGGCGACTCCCATCGGACCCACATCGCCGCTGCGCATGATCTCCAGCGCACGCTCCCTCGTCCAGCCGCCGCCGAAGCCGTCGACGGTGTCGGCGAGCCCGTCGAGGTGCATCGCCCGGGTGGACGCCGCGACGGCCGCGACGCACAGTGCGGCGCCGACCAGCGGCGGAACGCCGATCAGCGTGGCCAGCCACAGGACCGCGGCGGCGGCCACGCCGACGGGCAGCGCGCCCACCGGTGCCAGCAGCATCGCCACGCGTCCCGCCCCAGCGGGCAGCGGGCGGATCTCGCCGACCGGCACGACCGTCAGCGTGCCGACGGCCAGCCGCAGCCCGGCGGCGACGGAACCGGCGTGGGGCATGCCGTCAGCCTAGGACGTCGGCCAGCAACGCCATCTCGCGCAGCATCAGCACGCTCGACCGGACGAGCGGCAGGGCGGCCACCGCGCCGCTGCCCTCACCCAGCCGCATGCCCAGGTCGACGAGCGGCTCAAGGCCGAGCGCCTTCAGCGCGAGGGTGAGCGCCGGCTCGGTCGAGCGATGCCCGGCGATCAGCCACTCGACGGTGCCCGGCGCGATCGCCTCGGCGTACAGCGCCTCGGTGGTCGCGATGTTGCCGTCCAGCAGCACCGGGACGCCGGTGTCGGCGGCCGCGATCATGATGCCCACGCCGACGGCGATGTCGGGCGACCCGATCCGGCGGAGCCGCTCGCGCGCGTTGCCCGCGTCGGCCGCGCGGTCGATGATCCGCTGCACGACGGCCGTCTTCGCCTCGTACGCGCCGTCGTCCAGCCCCGCGCCGCGCCCGGTCACCTCGGTGGCCGGGAGACCGAGCTCGGCGCCCACGAGGGCGGCGCTCGGCGTGGTGTTGCCGATTCCGAGGTCGCCCACGATGAGCAGCTGCGCGCCCTCGGCGGCCTCTTCCGCGACGATCCGTCGGCCGGTCTCCAGCGCCGCGTCCAGCTGCGCACCGGTCAGGGCGTCGGCGGTGTCGATCGGCGGGCAGCCCCGCCCGAGCTTGTGCGCATCGACCCCGTCGGCGAAGCTCCCGGCCTCGGCGTCCACGCTGATGTCGAGCACCCGCAGCGCGACGTCGTGCTGGCGGGCGAGCACGGAGACCCCGGCGCGCCCGGCCGCGATCTCGTTCACCATCGCGAGCGTCACGGCAGGCGGGTACGCCGCGACCCCCGACGCGGTGACGCCGTGGTCGCCGGCGAGCACCACGGCCCGGACGTTGTCCAGAGGCTCGGGCGGGCAGCTGCCCTGCGCACCGGCGAGGAACACACCGACGTCCTCGAGCCGGCCCAGGGCTCCGAGCGGCTTGGCGAGCGCGTCGAACCGCTCCTGCGCGGCGACCCGTGCCGCGCGTCGTACGTCGTCCATGATCTTCTCCTTCTCCCGCAGAACCACTCCGTTAGTCCTCGAGGTCGCCTTCGACCGAGAGGTAGACCTCTTGCAGGTCGGCGATCAGCTGGGGGTCGGGCTGCTCCCACAGACCGCGATCGACCGCCTCGGACAGCTTCTCGACGATGCCGCGCAGCGCCCACGGGTTCGCCGCCCGCATGAAGTCCTGGTTCGTCTTGTCCAGCACGTACTCCTGGGCGAGCTTTTCGTACATCCAGTCGGGGATGACGCCGGCCGTCGCGTCGAACCCGAACAGGTAGTCGACGGTCGCCGCGAGCTCGAACGCGCCCTTGTAGCCGTGCCGCTGCATCGCCGAGATCCACCGAGGGTTGACCACCCGCGCCCGGAAGATGCGGTTGGTCTCCTCGGCGAGCGTGCGGGTCTTGACCGCCTCCGGCGTCGTCGAGTCACCGACGTACGCCTTGGGCTCGTTGCCGGTCAGCGCGCGCACGGTCGTCACCATGCCGCCGTGGTACTGGAAGTAGTCGTCGGAGTCGAGGATGTCGGACTCGCGGTTGTCGACGTTCTTGGTCGCGACCTGGATGCGCGCGTAGTTGCGCTGCATGTCCTCCCGCGCGGGCTTCCCGTCGAGGTCGCGGCCGTAGGCGTACCCGCCCCACTGGGTGTAGACCTCTGCGAGGTCGGTGTCGTCGCGCCAGTTGCCGGACTCGACCGCCTGCAGGATCCCCGCGCCGTACGTGCCGGGCTTGGAGCCGAAGATCCGGGTGCGGGCGCGCCGCGCGTCGCCGTGCTCGGCCAGGTCGCGGCGCGCGTGCATGCGCACGTAGTTCATGTCGTCGGGCTCGTCGAGCTCGCTGACCAGCCGGACGGCGTCGTCCAGCAGCGTGATGACGTGCGGGAAGGCGTCGCGGAAAAAGCCCGAGATCCGCACCGTGACGTCGATGCGGGGCCTCCCGAGCTCCTCGAGCGGCAGGACGTCGAGGCCCACCACCCGGCGGGACTGTTCGTCCCAGACCGGGACGACGCCCATCAGCGCCAGCACCTCACCGATGTCGTCGCCGGACGTCCGCATCGCCGAGGTGCCCCACGCCGACAGCCCGACGGAGGTCGGCAGCGCACCGGTCTCCTCGCGGTAGCGATCGAGCAGCGAGTCGGCCATCGCCAGCCCGGTCTGGTAGGCGAGCCGGGACGGGATGGCCTTGGGATCGACGGAGTAGAAGTTGCGTCCGGTCGGCAGCACGTTGACCAGCCCGCGCAGCGGCGAGCCGGAGGGACCGGCCGGGATGTAGCCGCCGTCCAGGGCGTGCAGCACCATGTCGATCTCCCGATCGGTGCGGCGCAGCCGCCGGACCACCTCGGTGCAGGCGAACCGCAGCGCGGACGCCGCCTGCTCGTTCGGCTCGCCGAGGACCGCGCGGACGACGTCCTCGGCGTGGTCGGCGTCCCACCCGGCGTCGCTCATCGCGACCACGAGCCCACGGGCGAGCTCCTCGGCGCGGTCGGTCTCGGCCTTGGTGGAGGCGTTCTCGACGAGCCCGAGCGCGGTGCGCAGCCCGGCCACGTGACCGGTGGACCCACCGAACATCTGGCTCGCCCGCAGGATCGCGAGCACCAGGTTGACCATGCCCTCGCCCTCGGGCGGCTGGCCGAGGACGTGCAGGCCGTCGCGGATCTGCACGTCCTTGATCTCGCACAGCCACCCGTCGACGTGCATGACGAACTCGTCGAACTCGTCGTCGTCCGGACGGTCGTCGAGGCCGAGGTCGTGGTGCAGCTTCGCCGCCTGGATGAGCGTCCAGATCTCGCCGCGCAGCGCGGGCGCCTTGGCGGGGTCCATGACGCTCACGTTGCCGTACTCGTCGAGCAGCTGCTCGAGCCGCGCGATGTCGCCGTACGAGTCGGCGCGGGCCATCGGTGGCACCAGGTGGTCGATGATCGTGGCGTGCGCGCGCCGCTTGGCCTGCGTACCCTCACCCGGATCGTTGACGAGGAACGGATAGATCAGCGGCAGGCTGCCGAGGGCGGCGTCGGGGCCGCAGCCGGCCGACAGCGCGAGGTTCTTGCCCGGCATCCATTCGAGGTTGCCGTGCTTGCCCATGTGGACGACGGCGTGCGCGCCGAACTCCTTCTCGATCCACTGGTACGTCGCCACGTAGTGGTGGGTCGGCGCCAGGTCGGGATCGTGGTAGATCGCGATCGGGTTCTCGCCGAACCCGCGAGGGGGCTGCACGAGCAGGACGACGTTGCCGGAGACGATGGCCGCCGAGACGATCTCGCCGTCCGGATCGCCACTGCGATCGACGAACAGCTCACCCGGTGCCTCGCCCCACGCCTTGGTCATCGACTCGCGCAGGTCGTCCGGCAGCGCGGCGAACCATGAGCGGTACGTTGCCGCCGGGACCCGGACCTGGTGCTCGGTGATCTGCGCCTGGGTGAGCCACTCGGGGTCCTGCCCGCCGGCGGCGATCAGGGCGTGCACCAGCGCATTGCCGGCCGTGGTGTCCGGCGCCTCGCCGTCGACGGCGGGCAGCGGGTCGACGCCCGGGAACGCGCACGCGTCGCCCAGGTCGTAGCCGGCCTCGCGCATGGCGCGCAGCAGCCGCACCGTGGACACGGGGGTGTCCAGGCCTACCGCGTTCCCGATCCGCGAGTGCTTGGTCGGGTACGCCGACAGCACCACGGCGATCTTGCGCTCGGCCGGCGGGATGTGCCGTAGGCGCGCGTGGTTGACGGCGATCTGCGCGACCCGGGTGCACCGCTCCGGATCGGCTACGTAGTGGGGAAGTCCGTCGGAGTCGGTCTCCTTGAACGAGAAGGCGACGGTGATCAGCCGGCCGTCGAACTCAGGTACGGCGACCTGCGTCGCGACGTCGAGGGGTGACATGCCGTCGTCCGACTGGGCCCAGGACTCACGGCTCCACGTGAGGCAGAGCCCTTGCAGGATGGGAATGTCGAGGTTGGCGAGCGCTTCGACGTCCCACGCCTCGTCGTCCTGACCGGCCGATGCGGTCGCCGGCTTCGTCCCGCCCGCGGCGAGCACGGTGGTGACCAGCGCGTCCAGGGTGCCAAGGTACTCGAGAAGGTCGTCGGAGGCGTCGCGCAGCGACGTGGCGTGGATCGGTACGCCGATGCCGCCTGCGGCGTCGATCGCGTCCGCGAGCGCGTGCACGTACGCGGTGTTCTCGGCGGCGTACTGCGCGCGATAGAACAGCACGCCGACGCGAGGAGCCCCCGGCTCCCGTTCCCGGCCCGTTGTGTTGTTGCGACTCCGGGCGTCGTCGCCCGGAGTCGTCACACCACAACCGTCCGGCCGCGCGGGCCGTTCGAGGACACCCCAGGTCGGCAGCTCCACCGGCGGCTCGAAGCCGTCGCCGGTCATCAGCAGGGTGTCGGACAGGAACCGGTGCAGCTGCGCGAGGTTGGTGGCGCCGCCGTAGGCCAGATAGCGGTGCGCCTCGGAGACGGCGCCCTTGGGTGCGGTCGACATCGCCATCAGCTCGGCGTTGGGGGCCTGCTCGCCGCCCAGCACCACCATCGGTACGCCGGTCGCGGCGATCCGGCGGAAGCCGGAGCAGAGGTCCTGCGGGCCGCCCAGGATCCGGGCCACGACGATGTCGCAGCCCTCGATCTGCTCGGCGAGATCGGTGTGACCGGGACGGGCGGGATTGGCCCAGACGTAGTCGGCGCCGCTGGCGCGAGCGCTGAGCAGGTCGGTGTCCGAGGTCGACAGCAGGGCGATTCGCGCCATGGGTACAGCTCCTCCACGGGGTATCCGCGCCCCGAGTGCGTAGGGACGCCACCGGATCCCGGTGGCGTGGCCGATACCGCGTTCCTGGCTTGCCCCTGCACGCGATGACGCGCCGCGGAGGCTCACAGTGGCGGGACCGTCCCGGATTCGCACCGGGTTCCGCCGTATCGACCGGCTTCGAGCGTACTTGCCGGACGTAGCATGTCTCGGATGACCCTGCCTCCGGATCCCACGCGCGCCGACCGCTCGCCGGCGCCCGGCCGACGGGACGGCGATGACGAGAGGCCGACCGACGGCCCGGCCCTGCGCGGATCGGGGGACGCAGCTGGCGAGAGGACGACGCTCGGCTCGGCCCCGCGCGGGTCGATCGACGTCGTCTCCGGAAGCACGGTTGCCCGGGTCGGAGCGGACCGGTGCCCGGGAGCCCTTGCGCCGTTCAGCGCGGAGGACGGGCTGATCGTGCGCGCCCGCGTGCCCGGCGGCGAGGTCGCGCTCGACGCGCTCGAGGCACTGCTCGCGATCGGAGAGGACTACGGCAGCCCCCGTGTGCAGCTCACCTCGCGCGGCAACCTGCAGGTCCGGGGTCTGCCCGATCCGCTCCCCGCGGACGTCGCCGAGCGGATGGCGGACGCCGGGCTGCTCCCGTCCCTCACGCACGAGAAGGCGCGGAACATTCTCGCGGCTCCGACCAGCCCGCGGTTGCGCGCCCTGGCCCGCGACCTCGACCGCCGGCTGTGCGCGCGGCCGTCGCTCGCCGGGCTGCCCGGTCGATTCCTGTTCCTGCTGACCGATCGGACGGGCCTGGGCCTCGACGAGCGCTACGACATCGCGTACGTCGACGCCGGCTCGCTCGTGGACCCACTCGGCGACGGTCCGAACGACGAGCTGTCCGGGGACCCCGAGCACGGCCTGCTGATCATGGCCGGCCTGACGCTGCGGTGCAGCCGAGCGGAGGCGCCGGACGCGATGCTCGACCTCGCAGAGCGATTCCTCCAGCTCCGTACCGACGACCGGACCTGGAACATCCGCGACCTGCCCGCCGGATCCCCGTTCTTCACCGGCATCCGGGACCGCTCGCCCGCGGAAGGCGGCCTTCCACGGTCGTCGAGCGAAGGCCGCGTTCCACGGTCCTCGAGCGAAGGCGGCCTTCGGCGGTCGTCGAGCGAGGGAGCCGTTCCACGGTCGTCGAGCGAGGGAGCCGTTCCACGGTCGTCGAGCGAGGGAGCCCTTCCACGGTCGTCGAGCGAGGGAGCGCCAGCGACCGACGTCGAGACGCCGCAACGTGTCCTGCGGACCGGGCCACACGGCCGGGAGCTCGTCGTCGGGGTGCCCCTCGGCCTGCTTGAACGCGTTCACCTCGACGCGCTGCGCGGGATCACCGATCGGGTCGTCGTCACGCCCTGGCGGTCGCTGCTGATCGACGGCGGGGCCGGGTACGCCGACCACCTCGCGCGCGTCGGTCTGGTGACCACCGACCGGTCGACCTGGTCGCGGATCACCGCCTGCACCGGCGCGCCTTACTGTGCCCGTGGTCGCAGCGAGACCATGAACCTAGCGCGGGACTGCGCCGCCGAGCTGCCGGTCGAGGGGCCTCGGCTGCACCTCGTCGGCTGCGAGCGGCGCTGTGGGGCACCGCGATCCAACGCGATCACGATCGTGGGGGCCCGATCCGTCGCCGACGTCACTGCCGCGCAGTAGCGCGGCGCCGCTTGTCGTCCTCACGATCGTCGACCGACTCGGGGAGCACTCCCAACGGTCGTCGAGCAAGGTCACGTCCGATCCGGACGCCGCGGCCGCGGACGCCGAGGCCGCGGGCGCCGACCTGCTCGGGGAGCACTCTCAACGGTCGTCGAGCAAGGTCACGTCCCATCCGGACGCCGCGGCACCTTCCCGCGGTCGTCGACCGGCTTGGGGAGCACTCTGAACGGTCGTCGAGCGAGCCGGAGCGCTAGCGGAGGCGACGTCGAGACGCAGCGATCTGAAGAAACTCGCCGCTCGGATGCCCGCCGCGCTCGTCTCGTCAAGAGTGATCGGTGTTCTTGTGGACAGCGTCGGGGCTTGTGGACAGCCGGGTCGAGCCGGGTTTCTGGTCGGTGCCGGGTCGTAGATTGCGGGCATGACAGCGATCGGGTGGGTGAGCACCGCCGGGGACGACGAGCACCGCGAGGGTGCCCGCGCCGCCGCGGCCCCGAGCCCGGCGCAGCGGGTAGTGGGCGGCGTGATCGCCCGCGCCCTCGACCTCGCCGACACCCTCGACGCGGGCTCAGGCGCGGGCTACGCGGCCGCGATCGCGGGCCTGGACGTGCTGGAATCGCTGGCCTCGGCGGTGGAGGCGGCGAAGGCGCGGCTGATCGTGGAGGCGCACGCCCACGCGCACCAGATGCTCGCCCGCGACGACGTCGCGCCCGGGCAGCGCCGCACCCACCCCGACGGGACGACCGAGAGCGTGCTGAGCCGCACCCAGATCACCGCCATCGACGTCGCCACCACGCTGAAGGTCACGACCGGCTGCGCCACCGCCAAGGTCGAGGACGCGCTGCGGCTGGTGCGCCACCTCCCCGGCGTCCTCGCCCGCCTCGAGGACGGCACCCTCACCGGGTACCAGGCCACCTACCGCATCGCGCGGGCCTGCACCGACCTGAACCCCGACCAGCTCGCCACCGTCGACGAGCAGCTGTGCGAGCGGTCCTTCACCCCCGGCACGGCGACCGGGCCGGGCGCGCACCGCGCCCGCACCGCCAACCTCGGACGGTGGCTCGACGCCGCCCGCGCCGCCGCCGGCGCCCCCACCGACACCACCCGCACCCGCCGCTGCGGGTTCGCCGGGCGCCGCCTGGACTTCGGGCCGACCGGCCCGGACGGCATGAGCGCCCTGTTCGCCTCGATGCCCGCCGCCTACGCCACCGCCCTGGACCGCCTGCTCACCGACCTCGCCCGCGAACACGCCCGCCCCGGCGACCCGCGCACCGAGCCCCAACGCAAGCTGGACGCGTTCCTGACCCTGTTCACCGGACCCATCGCCCTCTTCAGCAACCACAATGACGACCCCGACCGGCCGCCCGTCACGAGCGTGGAGTGGGACGAGGACGGGCAGTACGTGCTCATCGAGGACGAGGACCAGTACACCGAGGCCCGCGCCGCGTGGGACGCGATCAAGACGCTCGCCGCGAGCCTCGATCTCACCCTCCCGGACCTGCCGCCGGCCACCATCACCCTCGACGTCCCCCTCGACGCACTCACCGACCCCGACGCCCGCACCGGCCCAGAGCCACCCGGCGAGCCACCCGATGCACGGCCGTGAGGTTGCGCGGGGTCGGGGAGGTCCCGTCGAGCATGGCCGAGCGGCTGCTGCCGTGGGCCGACCTGCAACGCATCCTCACCGACCCGCGCACCGGACAACCGCTCGACGTCGGACGCCGACGACCCTCCGAACGACTGCGCACCGCGATCGCCGCCCGCGACGGCACCTGCCGATTCCCCGGCTGCACCCGGCCCGCCGGCCCCGGCACCGACCTCGACCACCTCCAGCCCTACCGCGACGACCAGCCACCCGACGGCCAGACCCTCCCGCAGAACCTGCACGTCCTGTGCCGCCGCCACCACCGCGCCAAGCACCAGCTGCACTGGCAACCGCACATGCTCGAGACCGGCCACATCCACTGGACCAACCCCATCACCGGCACCACCGAGCTCAGCTGACGAAACGCGGTGTCCATACCCGGCCGGACGGCGTGACGCGGGTGCTCGACGCGCCGACGATCACGAGGGTCGCCATGTCGACCTGCTCCGGGTCGAGCTCGCCGAGGGTCGTGACGACGAGCGACTCGCCGTCCCGACCGACGTTGCGCGCGAGGACGACGACCCGCTCGCGCGGCAGGACCGCGAGCAGCGCCTCCTTCGCCAGTCCGAGCTGATCGGGGCGGCTGCGGGATCGCGGGTTGTAGAACGCCATCGCGAGATCCGCGCGGGCGCACGCCTGGATACGGTCGACGACCACGTCCCACGGCTTGAGCCGGTCGGACAGCGAGATGAGGGCGTGGTCGGCGCCGAGCACGGCCCCCGCCAGCGCGGCTGCCGCGTGCGCGGCCGTCAACCCGGGCACGACGCGCACGTCCACGTCGGCGTATCGGGGATCGGCCTCCGCCGCCTCGAATACCGCTGCGGCCATCCCGAAGACGCCCGCATCGCCACCGGACACCACGGCGACGTCCTCGCCGCCCAGGGCCAGGTCGAACGCGAGCCGTCCGCGGTCTACCTCGACCGTGTTGCCGCTCGCGTGCCGGGTGAGTCCCGCACGCTGTGGAACCCTTGCCACGTAGGGGGAGTAGCCGACGACGTGGCTGACCCGCCCGAGCACCTCGCCGGCGTCCGGGGTGAGCCAGCGGTCGGGACCGGGGCCGAGCCCGACCACGTACACCGTCCCCGCTCGAGTGGACCCGCCGGATGGACGCAGCGCAGCCTGTGCGTGCGCCCGCCCCGCCGAGTCGGCGCGGCGATCGGCCCCGGTGATCACGATGATCGACATGTACGGCACGTCCTGCGGGTCGACGTCCGCCAGTGGCAGCACGCGTTCGCGCTCGGAGCTCGCGCGCTCGACGTACCACGCCCGCTCGAGGACGCCTGCCTGGCGGACCGCCTCGCGGACGTCGGCGAAGGTGCGGCCGAGCTTCATGATCACGGCCGCGTCGCAGTCGGCCAGCCGGCGGGCGAGCTCGGGGACGGCGAGGGTGCCGGGCAGCACGGTGAGGGTGTCCTCGTGACGGCACAGTCCGCGAGCGACCGCCGCCGAGGCCGCGCTCATCGACGTGACCCCGGGGACGATCTCCGTGGGGAAGCGTGACGAGAGCAGATCGTGCACGTACATGAACGAGCCGTAGAACAGTGGGTCGCCCTCGGCGAGGACGACGACCGACCGGCCGGCCGACAGGTGCGACTCGAGCCGCGCCGCGCACTCGTCGTAGAAGTCCGCCATCGCGCCGTAGTAGCCACCGGGATGCTCGCTGGCGCCGGTCGTGACCGGGTACACCAAGGCTTCCTCGACGACGTCCGGGCGGATCAGCGCGGCCGCGATGGTCCGCGCGATCGACGGCCGTCGCGGCGATCCCTGGTGGTACGCGATGACGTCGGCCGACTCGATCAGCCGGGCGGCCTTCAGGGTGATCAGCCCCGGATCGCCCGGGCCCACCCCGACCCCGTACAGGTGCCCCGGCCGGGCGGCATACCGCTCACTCATGCGAGCTCGTCGGCGGTCGCCAGCGCGTTGAGTGCTCCGGCAGCCATCGCCGAACCGCCACGGCGCCCCCGCACGATGACCCACGGAACCTGGTCGCCGCCAGGGAGCCGGTGCTCGGCGAGCGCGTCCTTGGACTCGGCCGACCCGATGAAACCGACCGGCATCCCCACGATGGCCGCCGGGCGCGGCGCGCCCTCGGCCAGCAGCTCCAGCAGATGGAACAGCGCCGTCGGCGCGTTGCCGATCGCGACGACCGCGCCCTCGAGGTGCGGCTCCCACAGCGACACCGCTGCCGCGGCGCGAGTCGTCGACCACTCGGCGGCCAGCGCGGCCACCCGCGCGTCCCGCAGCGTGCAGATCACCTCGTTGTCCCCGGGCAGCCGCCGCCTCGTGACGCCGGAGGCCAGCATGTGCGAGTCCGTCAGGATCGGCGCGCCGGAGCCCAGCGCCGCCCGCGCGGCCGGCACCACCCGCGGATGCGCGGCGATCTCGCCCACGATCCCCACATCGCCGGCCGCGTGGATGATCCGCGTCGCGACGACGTCCATTCCCTCGGGCAGTCCGTGGAGGTCTGCCTCCTCGCGGATCGTCGCGAACGAGCGCCGATAGATCTCGGCGCCGTCGGTGAGGTAGTCGTAGCGGCGGGCCGGACGGCGGGGCCGCGCACCGGGATCACCGGTCGGCATCGTTCCTCCTGAGATGGTCGTGGCCCGCGGACAGCCGTCCGCCGGTGAGGACGGCCGCGATATCCGCGGGCGTGCGGGGACGGTCGGCGGCATCGAGGCGGACCTCCAGGCGCCGCAGCAGGTCGACCTGCCACGGCAGCTGCAGGCGGGCGCGGCGCAGGACGGCGTCGTCCGAGAGCACGTCGGCGACATCGCCCTGGCGGACCGCGCCGTCGTGCACCACCGCCACCTCGTCGCTCCACCGCCAGGCGAGATCGACGTCGTGCGTGGCGAGCACGACTGTGGTGCCGTCGTCCTCGAGCCGGCGCAGCACGCCGTACAGCTGGTGCACCGTCATCGGGTCGAGGCCCGCGCTCGGCTCGTCCAGCAGCAGCACCTCAGGCCGCATCGCGATGGCACCGGCGATCGCTACCCGCTTGCGCTGCCCGTACGACAGCTGGTGCACGGCCCGGTCGGCGAGGTCGGTGATGTCGAGCAGCTCGATGGCGTGCGCCACGCGTTGCCGCACCTCGTCCTCGGGCAGCCCCAGGTTCATCGGACCGAACGACACGTCGGCCCGTACGTCGGCCGAGAACAGCTGGTCGTCGGGATCCTGCAGCACGAGCTGCACCCGCTGCCGGTGCCGGTTGAGTGCGCTTTGCTTGTACCGCAGCGCTTCGCCGTGGCTGCGCACCGTCCCCGCGTCGGGCTGGTGCGCGCCGGACAGGCTGCGCAGCAGCGTTGTCTTGCCGGAGCCGTTGGCCCCCATCACGACGAGCCGGACGCCGCGCCGGATACGCAACGACGCCTCCCGCAGCACGACCGGCGACCCTCGGTAGCCGGCCGAGATCGCGTCGGCCATCAGCAGGATGTCGCTCATCGCAGCACCGCCGAGGCGATCGAGGCGGCGGCGAGGACGAGCAGCATCGCGAGGGTCCAGCCGACGAACGGCGCCGAGACCGGCCGTGCCGCGCCGAGCGTGCGCAACGAGCCGGAATAGCCGCGGCCGGCGAGCCCGGCCTCGAGGCGATGTGCCCGGTTCCAGGCCTGCACGAGGACGGCGCCGCCGAGCGAGCCGACCGAGCGACGCGCGGCGCGGCCGGTGGAATAGCCCAGGCGCGCCCGTTGGGCCTCCATGATCGCGGCCGTGGCGCCCAGCAGCGAGAACAGCATCCGATAGACGAGCCCGGCGATGTCGATGAGCACCTCCGGCACCCGGCAGCGGCGCAGGCCGGCCAGCACGTCGGTCATCGGCGTGGTCGACGCGAGCAGCAGGAGGGCCGCGAAGGCGGCGAGGCTGCGCGCGGTCACCCGGGCCGCCAGCAGCAGGCTCTGGTGGGTCGCCGACAACGGACCCCATGCCCACACGGCGTCTCGCGGGACGGTCCCGAGGTGCACGGCGATCACGACCGATCCCAGCAGCACGAAGGACGCCGGACCGAGCAGCCCGAGCAGGTAGCCGCGCACCGGGACACGCGCGAACGCCAGCGCGACGGTCATCGCGACGCCGAGCACCAGCAGGGACGTGCGCGGATCGGGCGAGGTCACCGCCAGCGCCAGCAGCCCGAGGCTCAGCAGCGCCTTCTCCCCGGTCGACCGGGTCCGCCAGCGGCTGTTCCACGCGGTGTCGTCGAGTGCCAGCCTGCTCATGCGTCCGGGGCGTCCGTCGTACGGGCGCCGTCGGACCGCCCGGCGCGCGCCGCGCGTCCGCGCTGCCACAGCGCACCGAGCGCGAAGCCCAGCACTCCCGCGCCGAGCGCCGCCTGCATCGCGAACAGACCCGACTCGACCTCGCCCGAACGGGGCGAGAAGATCGGCGCGAACCACCGCTCGTAGCCGGGGTTCGACTTCTCGATCTGCGCCGTGGCCGAGGAGTCGGTGCCGGCGAAGCGCGCCTTGCCGTCGCTCGCGCCGCGGCCGCCTAGCACGAGCGCGAGCGCGAACAGCCCGACGATCGCGGCGACGATCAGCACGTTCCCGACACACCTACGCACGGGGCGCCTCCGCCGGCACAGGGATGCCCAGCGCGCGCAGCTCGCGCGGCGCCCACGACCGCAGCGCGTTGAACAGCAGGATCGCGATCAGGCCCTCGACCACCGCCAGCGGTATCTGCGTGATTGCGAAGATGCCCATGAACTCCGCCCACGCGCCGAGGAAGCCGCTCTGCCGGTCCGGGAAGGCCAGCGCCAGCTGGGTGGCCGTCGTGACATACGTGGCGAGGTCGGCGATCGCGACACCGACGAACACCCGGACGGCGAACGGCGCGCGGGCGAGCATCCGGTAGCACGCGTACCCCGCCCACGGCCCGACGACGGCCATCGAGAAGACGTTCGCCCCCAACGTCGTGAGCCCGCCGTGCGCGAGGAGCAGCGCCTGGAACAGCAGCACGACGGTGCCGAGGGAGGCCATGACCGGCGGCCGGAACGCGATGGCCCCCACGCCCGTGCCCGTCGGATGCGACGAGCTGCCGGTGACCGACGGAAGCTTGATCGCGGACATCACGAACGTGAACGCGCCCGCGGCGCCGAGCAGCAGCTTGGCGTCCGGGTGCTCCTTCACGGTGCGAGCGATCGCCCGCGTCCCGTGGACGACGAACGGAGCGGCCACGACGGTCCACGCGGCCGCGTGCAACGGCGGCAGGAACCCCTCGGCGATGTGCATAGGATGCACGACCTCTCTCGGGATTGCGCGTCCCGAACAGCTGGTGAGATGCGACCGAGTTCCTGACTCACAGGTTCTACCTGCACACAGTGGCGCGACCGTCCCGGGTTCTCACCGGGTTCCTCGCGAACGCATCCGTTGGATGACCGGAGCCTACCCGGTCGATTCCCGCGCGGTCAGGGGGCGCAGCGGGACTGATAGAGGTGCGACTCGACGAACCCCTCGGCCCGCAGCGCCCACCCGACGAGGATGACGGCCGCCTGCGTGAGACCGTGCGCCTCGACCTGCTCGGCGATGTCGGCGAGCGTCCCGGTCAGGACCAGCTCGGTGGGCTGGCTGACCTGCGATCCGACGGCGACGGGGCAATCGGCGCCGTAGAAGGGAACCAGCTCGTCGGCAAGACGGCGGACGTGTCGGATCGCAAGGTGCAGCACCAGCGTGGCCCGGGTCTGGGCGAACGCCGCGAGGGTCTCGGTGGACGGCATCTTCGTCGAGTCCTTCTGCGCCCGCGTCAGCACGACCGACTGCGCGACCTCGGGCACGGTGAGCTCGCGGCCCAGTAGCGCGGCGGTGGCGGCGTACGCCGGGACGCCGGGGGTGACGTCCCAGGGGATCCCGGCGCGATCGAGGCGGCGGGCCTGCTCGGCGACCGCGGAGTACACCGACGGGTCGCCCGAGCACAGCCGCGCGACGTCCTTGCCGTCAGCGTGCGCCCGTCCCAGGTGCCCGATGATGTCGTCGAGGTTGAGCCGCTGGGTGTCGATCAGCTCGGCACCGGGTGGGCAGTGGGAGAGCACCTCGTCGTCGAGGTAGGTGCCGGCGTAGAGGCAGACGGGGCTCTGCTCGATCAGCCGGACGGCGCGCAGCGTGAGCAGGTCGTGGGCGCCGGGGCCGGCGCCGATGAAGTGGACGGTCATTCGGGCGGCTCCTGGGTGGCGGGGGACTCCTGCAGCGGGCGGGTGGCCGACCACTCGACCACGGGCCGGGCCGGGTTCCAGGCGAGGAACCGGCCGAGCGGCTCGGCGCGCTCGATGCTGATCCGGCGCAGCGTGCCGCCGTACCGCCGCGCGGCGCCGAGCACCGCCTGCTCGGTCTCGATCGTGACGGTGTGGACGACGAGGCGGCCGCCGGGGCGGAGGGCGGACCAGGCCCGCTCGATGACGTCGCTGTCGGCGCCGCCACCGACGAAGACGGCGTCCGGTTGCGGCAGGCCGTCGATGGCCGCGGTGAGCGCCGAGCACTCGACGCGTACGCCGACCGCGCCCGCCGCTCGGGCGTTCCGCTCGATCCGGGCGGCGCGCGCGGGGTCGCGCTCGACGGCGATCGCGGTGCACCGGGGATGGTGCAGAGCCCACTCGATCGCCACGGATCCCGCGCCCGCGCCGAGGTCCCACAGCAGCTGGCCCGGCGCGGGGCGCAGCGCGGCGATCGCGCAGGCGCGGATCTCGCGCTTCGTGAGCTGGCCGTCGTGGTCGTAGCACGCGTCGGGCCGGCCGGCCGCCGTCCCGACCGTCGGCGCGGCGTGCGGCAGCTCGACGGCCACGATGTTCAGCCGCGGCAGACCGGTCGCGTGCGCGACCCGCTCGACGCTCAGCTCGTGGCGGGACTCGGTCGCCGCCCCGAGGTCGCCGAGCACGGTCAGCCGGGCGTCCCAGCCGGCGTCGGCCAGCTCCCGGCCGACGGCGGCCGGCGTGTGCTCGTCGGCCGACAGGACGAGGATCCGCCGTCCCGGGGTGAGCAGCGCGCGCACCGCGGCCGGCGGGGTCGACACCAGCGACAGGACGTCGGACTCCCGCGTCGACCACCCCATGCGGGCCCGCGCGAGCGTGACCGAGCCGGCTGTCGGGTGGATCCGGACCCGCTCGCGGCCGAGCCGGGAGAGGAGCGTGCTGCCGATGCCCGAGTCGAGCGGGTCGCCGGTGGCGAGCACGACAGCGGGGCGCGTGCCGACCTCGTCGAGCAGCGCATCGAGCCCGGGCAGCAGTGGTCGCGGCCACGCGATTCGCTGCTGTGGCGGCGAAGCAGCTGCGGGAGCGGGCGGGAGCGTGCCGAGCAGGCGCGGTGACCCGATGACGACGGCGGCGCCGCTCACCAGGGCGCGCATGTCGTCCGGCAGCGACGGCACGCCGCCGGCCGGTACCCCCACCACCTCGATCACGGCGGCAAGTGTAGACGCGGCGGCCGCATGGCATGATGTGGGCGGTTCCTCGCGAGGAATTGCGGTTGCATCCCGCAGCGGTCCCGCCACTGTGACGCCACTTCGATGTGGACGAGCCAGGACATCGCGTGAACCCCGACGGCCATACCTGGCCGGCGGCTCACGATCGGCAAGCGTGGTCACTTGCCTGGAGGAATACATGTCCCAGTTCCCGTTCTCCGCGATCCTCGGCGCCGACGACATGGCGCTCGCGCTGATCCTGACGTCGATCTCCCCGGACGTCGGCGGGGTCCTGGTGCGCGGCGAGAAGGGCACGGCTAAGTCCACGATGGTGCGCGGGCTCGCCGAGGTCCTGCCGGCGCAGGCGGTCGTGGACGGCTGCCGGTTCGGCTGCGATCCGCGCCGTCCCGACCCGACCTGCCCCGACCGCGCCGCCCACCGCGAGGCCGTGCTCACCCGCGCGGCGCGGCTCGTCGAGCTCCCCGTCGGCGCCACCGAGGACCGGGTCATCGGCTCGCTCGACCTGCGCAAGGCGCTCGGTGACGCGCGCGCCGAGTTCGAGCCCGGCCTCCTGGCCGACGCCAACCGCGGCATCCTCTACGTCGACGAGGTCAACCTGCTGCACGACCACCTCGTCGACCTGCTGCTCGACGCCGCCGCGATGGGTCGCAACACGGTCGAGCGCGACGGCATCTCGGTCTCGCACGACGCCCGCGTCGTCCTCGTCGGCACGATGAACCCGGAGGAGGGCGAGCTGCGCCCGCAGCTGCTCGACCGGTTCGGGCTGACCGTCGAGGTGGCCGCGAGCCGGGAGCCGGCGACGCGAGTCGAGGTGGTGCGCCGCCGCCTGGCGTACGACGCCGACCCGGACGCCTTCGTCGCCGGCTATGCGGCGGCTCAGGAGTCGTTGCGCGAGCGGATCGCCTCGGCCCGGTCGTCGGTGGGCGACGTGCGGCTCCCCGACCGGGAGCTCGAGCGGATCGCTCGGGTCTGCGCCGGCTTCGACGTCGACGGGATGCGTGCCGACCTCGTCACCGCCCGCGCCGCGAAGGCGCACGCCGCCTGGCACGGCCGCACCGAGGTCACCCGCGACGACGTCCGGGCCGCGGCCCGGCTCGCGCTGCCGCACCGGCGCCGCCGCAACCCCTTCGACGCGCCCGATCTGGACGAGGACCTCCTCGACCAGCTGCTCGGCGACGACGACCCGACGCCGGACGACGACCCGACGCCGGACGACGACCCGACGCCGGACGACGACCCGACGCCGGACGACGACCCGACGCCCGGGGGCAATCCGCCCCCCGACGGCGGCGAGCCGGCCGACGTGCGCCCCGAGCGTGCCGAGCCGCAGGGGGAGACCACGACGCCGGGGGATCCCGCCGACCGCGGGGATCAGCCGGCCGCGGCCGCGCCGCAGGGCGTCGCCTCGGCGGCCGCGCCGTTCGTCACCCGCAGCTTCACCGTGCGCGGGCTCGGTGCGGGGCAGGCCGGGCGACGCAGCCGGGCGATCACCGACCACGGCCGCACCATCGGCTCGACCCGCGACCAGGTGCGCCGCCTGCACCTCCCGGCGACGATCACCGCCGCCGCCCACGCGCGCTCCCGCGCGGCCGACGGCGGGCCGCTTCGCCTGCATGCGGCCGATCTGCGCGGCGCGGTCACCCAGGGGAGAGAGGCGAACCTCATCCTGCTGGCCGTCGACGCATCGGGCTCGATGGGCGCGCGTCGCCGGATGGACGAGGTCAAGACCGCCGTCCTCTCCCTGCTCACCGACGCCTACCGCAAGCGGGATCGCGTCGGGCTCGTCTCCTTCCGGGGTAGCGAAGCGGTGCTCTCGCTGCCGCCGACGTCCTCGGTGGAGGCGGCCGAGCGCTGCCTGCGCGACCTGCCGCACGGCGGCCGCACGCCGCTGGCCGAGGGCCTGACGGTGGCGGCGCGCACGCTGCAGGTCGAGCGGATCCGGGACCCGCGCCGCCGCGCCCTGCTCGTGCTGCTCACGGACGGCCGGGCGACGAGCGGTGCCGACGCGCTCGCGCGGGCCCGGCACATCGCCGACGCGTGGCCGAGCACCGGCGTCGACGCGGTGGTGATCGACTGCGAGACCGGCCGCTTCCGGATGGGGCTGGCCGCCGACCTCGCGCGCCGGATGCGCGCCACCCACGTACCGCTGCCCGACGTGGCCGCCGACGCGCTCACCGAGATCGTCGGACGCTCGACGGCGCAGCGCGACGGGTGGGCCGCCTGATGGCACAGGGCCGCCCGCCGGTGACCGCCGGCGACAGCAAGACCACCCGCCAGCGCCGCAACCAACCGCTCGTCGCGGTGCACACCGGCGCCGGGAAGGGCAAGTCGACCGCGGCGTTCGGCCTCGCGCTGCGGGGCTGGAACCAAGGCTGGTCGATCGGCGTGTTCCAGTTCGTGAAGTCGGCCAAGTGGCGGATCGGGGAGCAGAGCGCCCTCGAGGCGTTGAACGACGTGCACCGCGGCACCGGCCAGGGCGGCCCGATCGAGTGGCACAAGATGGGCTCCGGCTGGTCGTGGTCGCGCAAGGCCGGTACCGAGGAGGACCACGCCCGCGACGCGGTCGAGGGCTGGGCGGAGATCAAGCGCCGGCTCGCCGACCAGACCCACACCCTCTACATCCTCGACGAGTTCACGTACGTCATGAAGTGGGGCTGGGTGGACGTCGACGACGTGGTGGAGACGCTGCGCAGCCGGCCGGGCTACCAGCACGTGGTGATCACCGGCCGGGACGCCGACCCGCGGTTGCTCGAGATCGCGGACCTCGCCACCGAGATGACCAAGCTCGCGCACCCCTTCGACCGCGGGCAGAAGGGCCAGAAGGGGATCGAGTGGTGACGTGCTGAGCATCCCCCGTGTCGTGATCGCGGCGCCCGCCTCCGGGCAGGGCAAGACCACCGTGGCCGTCGGCCTGATGGCGGCGCTGACCCGGGCGGGGCAGCAGGTCGCGCCGGCGAAGGTCGGGCCGGACTTCATCGATCCCGGCTACCACGCGCTCGCGACCGGCCGTCCCGGCCGCAACCTCGACCCGTGGCTGTGCGGCGAGTCGCTGATGCTGCCGCTGCTCGCGCACGGCCACCTGAGCCCGGAACCCGCTGCGCTGTCGGTGATCGAGGGCGTCATGGGGCTCTACGACGGCCGCATCGGCACCGACGGGTTCGCGTCCACCGCGCACATCGCGACGGTGACCGACAGCCCCGTGGTCCTGGTCGTCGACATCTCCTCGGCCGCCCGCACGATCGCGGCGACCGTGCACGGGCTGGCCCACTTCGATCCGTCGCTGCGGGTCGCCGGCGTGGTGCTGAACAAGGCCGGATCGGCGCGGCACGCCGAGGAGGTGCGCCGCTCGGTCGAGGCCGTCGGGCTTCCGGTGCTCGGCGTCCTGCCGCGGGACGCCGGGGTGAGCGCCCCGTCGCGGCACCTCGGGCTGGTGCCGGTCGACGAGCGCGACGACGTCGCCGCCGGGCTCGACCTCCTCGCCGAGCAGACGGCCTCCTACGTCGACCTCGACGCCGTCCGCCGCATTGCCGACAGCGCAAGCGATGTGGACGTCACTCCCTGGACGCCCCCGCGCCGGGACCGCGCGGTCAGGCCGGTGGTCGCCGTCGCCGGGGGACGCGCGTTCACCTTCCGGTACGCCGAGACCGACGAGCTCCTGCGGGCACAGGGCTGCGAGCCGGTGGTGTTCGATCCGGCTCGTGACGGCTCTCTGCCCGCGGGGACGGCGGCGCTGTACCTCGGCGGCGGGTTCCCGGAGATCCACGCCGGCGACCTGGCCGGCAACGCGGCCCTCAAGCGGCAGATCGGCGACGCCGTGGCCGCCGGCATGCCGGTGGTCGCCGAGTGCGCAGGCCTGCTGTACCTCGGCGAGTCGGTGGACGGACACGACTTCGTGGGCGCCGTGCCGACCCGCGCCGCGATGAACCCGCGGCTGACCCTGCGCTACGAGCGGGCCCGCCTCGCGGTCGACTCGGTGCTCGGACCCGCCGGGACGGTGGTCACCGGGCACGAGTTCCACCGCACCCGCACGTCGCCGGCGTACGGCCCCCGGCCGGCGTGGCGGCACGACAGCGGCGCCGTCGAGGGGTTCGCCCTCGACCCCGCCGGCACCGGACGGGCGACGCTGCACGCGTCGTACCTGCACGTGCACTGGGCGGGCAACCCGGCCCTCGCCGCGAGCTTCGCCGACGCGGCCGCCGATTTCGCCGGCACGCACGCCCTGCCCGCCCCCGAACCGGCCGACGCCGAGGCGGCCGGCCGCAGACGCATCCCAGCCCGCCCGGCCGAGAGGTCCGCGGAGCCGGCGTCCCTCGAGCACCACGGCGACGCCGAGCTGGGCGACGGGCTCGAGGACTTCGCCGTCAACGTCCGCGACGCTCGTCCGCCCACCTGGCTCGCCTCCCGGATCGCGGACTCCGCCGCGGACCTCGCCGCCTACCCCGACGTCTCGGCGGCGCGCCGCGCGGTCGCCAAGCGGCACGGCGTGAGCGACGACATGGTGCTGCTGACCAACGGCGCGGCCGAGGCGTTCACGCTGATCGCCCGCGCGTTCGGCAACCGGCGCCCCGCCGTCGTGCACCCCCAGTTCACCGAGCCGGAGTCGGCGCTGCGGCGCGCCGGCATCGTGCCGGAGCGGATCATGCTGCAGGCCCGCGACGGCTTCGTCCTGCACGAGTCGCTGGTGCCCGCCGAGGCCGGCCTCGTGCTGGTCGGCAACCCGACGAACCCGACGGGGGTCCTGCATCCCCGCGGCGCGCTCGAGTCCCTGCGCCGCCCCGGACGGCTCCTCGTCGTCGACGAGGCCTTCATGGACGCGGTGCCGGGCGAGTCGCAGAGCCTGATCACGTCCGACCCCACCGGTGTGGTCGTGCTGCGCTCGCTGACGAAGACCTGGTCCATCGCGGGCCTGCGCGCCGGCTACCTGATCGGCGAGCCGGAGGTCGTCGCGGCGCTGGGCCGCCACCAGCCGCACTGGGCGGTGTCGACTCCCGCGGCCCTCGCGATGGAGCTGACGGCCACGCCCGCCGCCGTCGCCGAGGCGGCGCGACAGGCCGAGGAGCTGCAGCGGTGGCGTGCCGTGCTGGTCGCCGCGCTGGAGCGGCTCGGGCTACGCCCAGTCTCTGGACGCGCCCCGTTCGTGCTCGTCGAGGCGGGCTCCGGGGTGCGCGCCGCCCTGCGGGCGCGGGGGCTTGCCGTCCGCACCGGCGCGAGCTTCCCGGGACTGGGCCCGACATGGGTGCGGATCGCGGTCCGCGAGCCCGCGGCCACCGAGCGGCTGGTCGCCGCCCTCGACGACGTCATGAGCTTGGAGACGACAGCATGAGCCCGCAGCGAGACCTCGCCGGCCGGAGCGTCCTGGTCCACTCGGTGCGCCCGTCGTCCACCGGGAGACTGCATTCCCTGGTGCAACGGGGCGCCCGGGTCACCGTGCTGTGCGCCCAACCGGACGCCGCCCTGTCGGACATCGCCGGTCGGGGGCTGATCGGCGTCGTCGCGGACGCCGACCCTCTCGAGTTCGACCTGGTCATCCGAGACGGCGATCCCGCACCCGAGGGACTCGGTCATCACAGCGGGGAACCGGGCTCGACGACCGGGCGGGTGACGCTCGTGGGCGGCGGCCCGGGCGACGTCGGTCTGCTCACTCTGGCCGGGATGCAGGCGATCCGGAGCGCCGACGTCATCGTGTGCGACCGGCTCGCCCCGCTGGCCGCCCTCGAGGAGGCGCGCGAGGACGCCGAGATCATCCACGTCGGGAAGATCCCGCGCGGCGAGTTCACCCCGCAGGAGCGGATCAACGAGATCCTGATCGAGAAGGCGCGCGCGGGCCTGGACGTGGTCCGGTTCAAGGGCGGCGACAGCTTCGTGTTCGGCCGCGGCGGCGAGGAGTGGATCGCCTGCGCGGCGGCGAACGTGCCCGTGAGCATCGTGCCCGGCATCAGCTCGTCGATCGCCGCCGCCGAGCTGGCCGGGATCCCGGTGACCCACCGGTCCATCACCGCCGGCTTCACCGTGGTCTCCGGGCATGTCGCGCCCAGCGACCCGCGGAACACCGTGAACTGGGCGGCGCTGGCGACGTCCGGGCTGACGATCGTCGTCCTGATGGGGGTCGCGGCGCTGGGCGAGATCGCGGCGACCCTCGAGGCGGCGGGGCTGCCGGCGAGCACGCCGGTCGCGTGCATCGCCGATGCCTCGACCCCCAGCCAGCGGGCGGCGTACGGCCGGCTCGACGACATCGCCCGCATCACCGAGAAGGCCGGCATCTCGGCCCCGGCGGTTACCGTGATCGGCGAGGTCGTGCAGGCGCTCCCACGGTCCGCCGAGCACGAAGCGGGTGCGGGTGGTTGACGGGACGGGCGCCGGGCTGCTGCTCGGCTTCCTGGCCGACCGGGTCCTCGGCGACCCGCGTCGCCGGCATCCGGTAGCCGGATTCGGCCGGGCGGCGCTCGCGTTGCAGAAGCCGCTGTACGCCGACCGACGCGCGAACGGGATGCTCTACGAGCTCGTGCTGGTGGGTGGGACGCTCGCCGGCGGCGCGCTCGCCGCGCGCGCGGCGGGCGGACGGCGTACCGCTCGGACGACCGGGCCCGTGCCGTACGCGTTCGCGGTGGCGGCAGCCACCTGGGTGGTGCTCGGCGGCCGGAGCCTGGAGCGCGAGGCTGCCGCGGTGCACGCGCTGGCCGAGGCCGGCGACCTGCCGGCGGCGCGACTCCGCGTCCGCGCACTCGTCGGCCGGGACCCGTCGCGGCTGGACGGCGACGAGCTCGCCCGCGCCTGTGTCGAGTCGCTGGCCGAGAACACCTCCGACGCGGTCGTCGCCCCGCTGTTCTGGGGAGCCGTCGCCGGGATCCCCGGGCTGCTGGGCTATCGGGCGATCAACACCCTCGACGCGATGGTCGGGCACCGGACGCCGCGGTGGGAGCGCTTCGGGTGGGCCGCCGCCCGGGTGGACGACGTCGCCAACCTGGTCCCGGCGAGGGTGGCCACCGCGCTGACCGCGGTGCTGTCGCGCCGGCCGCGCGAGGTGCTGCGCGTCGTTCGCCGCGATGCGCCGGCACACCCGAGCCCGAACGCCGGGCCGATCGAGTCGGCGTTCGCCGCGACCCTCGGCGTCCGGCTGGGGGGCAGCAACGTCTACGCGGGAGTGGCCGAGAACCGTGGCACGCTCGGCGATGGCCGTAGCGTGCGCCTCGACGACGTGCCGCGGGCCATCCGGCTGAGCGGGCGGCTGTCCTGGGCGACGGTGGCCGCCGTGCTCGCGCTGCGCGGCGTCGGCCGCGCGGTGCGCGCGTGGTCGGGCCGGCGCTAGGTCCGTTCGGTGTCGAGCCACGCGGACACGCCGTCCAGCGAGGCGACCTCGTGGGCCCCGCTCGGCAGCGCCGGCCGCGCGACGACCACGACCGGCACGTCCAGCCGCGCCGCCGCCTCGAGCTTCGCGGCCGTGTAGCCGCCTCCGGAATCCTTGGTCAGCAGGACGTCCACCCGATGCTCACGCATCAGCGCCACCTCGGCGTCGACGGCGTACGGCCCGCGGGCGAGCAGCACCTGCCAGGCGGCCGGCGGCGGCGTCTCGAGCGGCTCGACGACGCGGACGACGACCGTGCGGTCGGCCCAGGCGTCCCGGAAGTACGGCAGGGTCTGGCGGCCGGTCGTCAGGAACGGCCGACGTCCGAGGCCCTCGGCGATCGCCCGGGCGTCGTCGTACGACGCGGCCCAGTGCCAGCGGTCGGCATGCGGGTGGCTGCGCCAGCCGGGGCGGGCGAACCGGACGAGGGGCACGCCGGTGGCCGCGGCGGCCTCGACGGCGTGCCGGGTCATCGTGGTCGCGAAGGGATGGGTGGCGTCGACCAGGTGGGTGATCGAGGCCGAGCGCAGGAACTCGGCGAGGCCGCCAGGGCCGCCGAAGCCGCCGATGCGCACCTCACCGACGGGCAGCCGCGGCCGGGCGACCCGCCCGGCGAGCGAGGAGACGACGTACCGCCCGGCATCGGCAAGCAGCGCGGCGAGGGCCCGCGCCTCGGCGGTGCCGCCGAGGATCAGCACGCGCACGTCGAGGCCTTCCGATCCGACCTGCGGGGGAGTAGGTAACGCTATCGGCCGGATAGCGTGCGCTACTCCACCGCAGAAGGTGAACGGCGGAGGATACGAGATTCGAACTCGTGAGGGCGTGAACCCAACCCGCTTTCCAAGCGAGCGCCATAGGCCTCTAGGCGAATCCTCCAGGGTGCGACACACAAGGATACCGGCAGCGGATCCCGCGAGTCGACCGGGAGCGCTGAGCGTCACAGCCCGCGACTCGGCGCGGGGGTACGCCGGCCGCGACCCATATTGTGAGCACCTCTAACGATTGTGCTGCCGCTCGGGCACAATCGGCCCATGAGCACACTGAACGCGGCCATCGTCGGGCTCGGGATGACCGAGATGGGCAAGGTGTACGGGCGGACGGCGACGCAGTTCGCCGTCGAGGCGGTCGGCAAGGCCGCGAGCGACGCCGGGCTCGGGGTCGCCGACCTCGACGGCCTGCTGGTCAACTGCGGCCTGGGCCGCCAGGTCGGGATGCCGCTGGCGGCCGACCTCGGCCTGCGCGACCTATCGGTGCTGTCGGAGATCCAGTCGTTCGGCGCATCGGCCGGCGTCATGGTGATGCAGGCCGCCGCGGCCATCGCCGCCGGGCAGGCCACCGCGGTCGCGTGCGTCTTCGCCGACGTCCCGCTCACCGAGGGCAAGCGCACCGGTGCGGCGTACGCCGACCCCAAGTTCCGGCTGCGCCCCGGCTTCCTCGGCATCCCGCCGGCCGGCGGCCTGCTGGGCCCGAACGTCGGCTACGCGCTCGCGGCGCGCCGCCACATGGACGCCTACGGGACCACCAGCGAGCAGCTCGGGCACGTCGCGGTCAGCACCCGGAAGTGGGCCGAGCTCAACCCGGCCGCGCAGATGCGCGCGCCGATGACCATCGACGACCACCAGAGCAGCCGCTACATCGTCGACCCCCTGCACCTGCTGGACTGCTGCCTGGTCTCCAACGGCGCGATCGCGGTCATCGTGACCAGCGGCGAACGGGCCCGCGAGCTCGCCCAGCCGCCGGTCTACCTGCACGGCGGGGCGCAGTCGCATCCCGGCTACATCGACGAGCGCGACTCCGAGTTCGGCCTCGTCACCGGCGCCAAGAAGTCCGGGGAGCGCGCGATGAGGATGGCCGGGGTCCGGCCGGAGCAGATCGGCGTCCGCGAGATCTACGACTGCTACACGTACACCACCCTCGTCACCCTCGAGGACTACGGATTCTGCGAGAAGGGCGAGGGCGGCCCGCTCGCGGAGAGCGGCGCGCTCGCTCCCGGCGGCTCGCTGCCGACGAACACCGGCGGCGGTCAGCTCAGTGGCTACTACATGTGGGGGATGACGCCGTTGAGCGAGGCGGTGATCCAGGCCCGTGGCCAGGGCGGCGAACGCCAGGTGGCCGATCACGACTACGTGCTCGTCAGCGGCAACGGCGGCATCCTGGCCCATCACTCCACGCTGATTCTGAGCCCGCACCCGAAGGAGGCGTGATGAGCGCGAAGGACATGCTGCCGATCGACCGCGACGACGCGTCGGCGGCCTGGTTCGACGCGGCCGCCGACGGCCGGCTGCTGATCCGGAAGTGCCCGGCGGGGCACGTGTCGGCCCCGCACACGACTACCTGCCCGCGCTGCGGATCGACGACGCTGCAGTGGATCGAGGCCGCAGGCACGGGGGTACTGGCGTCGTACGCCGTGATCAACCGGCGCGATGCGGACCCGCTGCCGGTCGCTATCGTCGAGCTCGACGAGGGCCCTTGGATGCGCATGCAGCTGCAGGACGTCGATCCGGCGTCGCTGGCCACCAACGACCCGGTCGAGGTGCGCTTCGCGGCCCCGGAGGGCGGCGAGCCGATTCCGTACGCCGTCCCGCGCGCCGCCGGCTGACCTCGCCGCTCGTCACACGACGACGAGCGCGATCGCCCCGATCACGAGCACGAGCGCGGTCACGGACAGCACCGCGCCGACCGGCGGATCGGGACGCTCGAGGTGGATCGCCAACGCCGTGCGGTCGGCCGCGCGGCGGCGTCCAATCATGATCGCGAGCGCCCCGGCCGCGGCGAGCACGAACGGCAGCAGCGCCCAGACCCGATGGGTGGGTAGCCAGCGCAGGAACAGCAGGCCGCACGCCACCAGCGCCAGCAAGGTGCGATTCCACGCCAGGATGGTGCGCTCGGGCTGGAGACCGCGGTCGCGGTGGACGACCCGCGGCGGTCGCATCAGCGGCCGCTGATCACGAACACGAGGATCACCAGCGCGCAGGCGATCGCGACACCCAGCGCGAGCAAGCCGGCGATGCCGCTCAACGGCAGCGGGCTGCCCCGGCGCATCGCGCGCTCGACGCGCACCCACCGCACCACCGCCCCGGCGCTCAGCGCCATCGCGAGGAGGATGAGCGCGATGGCGAGCGCCCGCCGCCATCCGCCCGGCAGCACCTCCTGGGCGAACGCCTCGACCCCGACCCCGCCCGCGAGAAGCGCGAGCGAGGTCCGGATCCAGGCGAGGAACGTGCGTTCGTTGGCGAGGCTGAAGCGGGGGTCGGGCTCTGTTCCCCCGCCCAGGACGCGCGCACTGAGCCTGCTCCGCGCCGGCGGGTTCACCCGGCTCGTGGAGTCGGCGTCATCCACCATGACACGCCGGATTCGTTAGGAGAAGGCGTTCTGGCCCGTGAGGAGCTGTCCCAGGATCAGCGTGTGCACCTCTTCGGTGCCCTCGTAGGTCATCACCGACTCCAGGTTCGCGGCGTGCCGCATGATCGGGTACTCGTGGCTGATGCCGTTGCCGCCGAGGATGGTCCGCGAGGTGCGCGCGGCGTCGATCGCGACGCGCACGTTGTTGAGCTTTCCGAACGAGACCTGCTCGGGGGCGATACCGGTGTCGGAGTCCTTCAGGCGCCCCAGGTGCAGGGCGAGCAGCTCACCCTTGGCCAGGTCCATCGCCATGTTCGTCAGCTTCTGCTGGGTCAGCTGGAAGCCGCCGATCGGACGACCGAACTGCACGCGCGACTTCGAGTAGTCGAGCGCGGTCTCGAAGCAGGAGCGGCCCGCGCCGAGCGCGCCGAACAGGATGCCGAAGCGGGCCTCGGACAGGCAGGACAGCGGACCCTTGAGCCCCTTCACCTCGGGCAGCACCGCATCGGCGGGCAGCCGCAGGTTGTCGAACACCAGCTCGCCGGTCTTGCTCATCCGCAGCGAGCCCTTGTGCTTGACCTCGTTGGCCGTGAACCCCTTGGTGTCGGTGGGGACGACGAAGCCGCGGACGCCCTCCTCGGTCGAGGCCCAGACGATGGCGACGTGGGCGATCGGCCCGTTCGTGATCCACATCTTCGAGCCGTTGATGACCCAGTCGCTGCCGTCCTTGACGGCGCGGGTCGACATGTTGGCGGGGTCCGACCCGTGGTCGGGCTCGGTCAGGCCGAAGCACCCGATGGCTCGGCCGGCGGCCATCTCCGGCAGCCACTGCTGCTTCTGCTCCTCCGAGCCGTACGCCCAGATCGGGAACATCGCCAGCGAGCCCTGCACCGAGACGAACGAGCGCAGGCCGGAGTCGCCGGCCTCGAGCTCGAGGCACGCCAGCCCGTAGTTGGTGGCGCTCATGCCCGCGCAGTCGTAGCCCTCGAGGTGCATGCCGAGCAGGCCCATCTCGCCGAGCTCGGGAATGATGTCGGCCGGGAACACGCCGTCCTCGAACCATTCGCCGGCGTGCGGGGTGATCTTCTCCTCGACCCACTTGCGGACGGTGCCGCGGATGGCCTGCTCCTCCTCATCGAGCAGGTTGGTGATGCCGAGCAGGTCGGTGGGCGCGGGGGCGGCGGCGCGAGGCTTGAGGCTCACGGTGAACTCCTGTTTCGGTATGTCGATGGGCGACGTTCATTGTCCCAAGAGCGACCTGTCCGGCGATACCGGTGCCCGCCGGTAATTGCTCACAGTCCTTAGCGGCACGAAGGATGAGGAGCGGGCGCGCACGCGTCCGCGGGGCCGCGTAGGATGGTGCACCGACCCCTCGTGTGGCGTCACCCTGTGAACCTCCCCAGGGCCGGAAGGCAGCAAGGATAAGCGGGCTCTGGCGGGTGCGCGAGGGGTCCCTATATCAATTCGCCTCGTTCGCTGCGCTCCTCGCGGCCCCAGCGGCCGCTTCGATGGTCGCGATCACCCTCGACGCTGGCCTCCCCCCCCGTTGTCTTGTGACGACTCCGGGCGACGACGCCCGGAGCGGTAACAACACAACGGGCCGCTGGGTCGTCCACAGCGGCCGGTCGGCGTCCGGCGGAGAGACTAGGCTCGGGGCGGCCTACGACGAACGAATCGACCAGGGGTGAGGCATGGCGCTCGCGCTCTACCGCAAGTACCGACCGGCGAGCTTCGCCGAGGTGGTGGGGCAGGACCACGTGACCGGTCCGCTGATGACGGCGGTCGACTCCGGCCGGATCAACCACGCCTACCTGTTCAGCGGCCCGCGCGGCTGCGGCAAGACGTCGTCTGCCCGGATCCTCGCCCGCTCGCTGAACTGCGAGCAGGGTCCGACGTCCACCCCGTGCGGCACCTGCCAGTCGTGCGTCGACCTGGCGCCTGACGGGCCTGGGAACATCGACGTCATCGAGATCGACGCGGCCTCGCACGGCGGCGTCGACGACGCCCGCGAGCTGCGCGAGCGGGCGTTCCAGCTGCCGGTGGCCAACCGCTACAAGATCTACATCATCGACGAGGCCCACATGGTCTCCAACCAGGGCTTCAACGCGCTGCTGAAGGTGGTCGAGGAGCCGCCGGAGTCGGTGATCTTCATCTTCGCGACGACCGAGCCCGACAAGGTGCTGCCGACGATCCGATCGCGCACCCATCACTACCCGTTCCGGCTCGTCCCGCCGGCCGCGATGCGCGACCTGCTCGAGCGCAACTGCGCCAGCGAGGGCGTCGCGGTGGGTCCGGCGGTGCTGCCGCTGGTCGTCCGCGCCGGCGGGGGATCGGTGCGCGACTCGCAGTCGCTGCTCGACCAGCTGATCGCCGGCGCCGGACCCGAGGGCATCACGTACGAGTCGGCGCTCGCCCTGCTCGGCGTCACCGACGCGGCCCTGCTCGACGACATGGTGGAGGCGATCGGCGTCGCGGACGGCGCCACGGTGTTCGGCAGCGTCGACCGGCTCGTCGACGCCGGGCATGATCCGCGGCGATTCGCGGCCGACCTGCTCGACCGGCTGCGTGACCTGATCCTGTTCGCGGCCGTGCCGGACGCCGGCAAGAAGGGCCTCATCGACGCGCCGGAGGATCACCTCGAGCGGCTCGCCGACCAGGCCGGTCGCCTGGGGCTGACCACGTTGTCGCGGCTCGCCGACATCGTGCACGTCGGGCTCACCGAGATGCGCGGCACGACGGCCCCCCGCCTGGGCCTGGAGCTGATCTGCGCCCGGATGCTGCTGCCTGCGGTCAGCAGCGACGGTGCCGCGCTCTCGCAGCGCATGGAGCGCCTCGAGCGCCGGCTGGAGATCGGCGGCGTGCCGCAAGGCCCCGCCGCGCCGGCCGGCGGTGCCGACACCGCCGGCCTGAGCCCGCGGCAGCGCGCCGAGGCCAGAGTCGCCGCCGCCCGCGGCGCGGTGGTCCGCGACGTGCCCCGCC